>NZ_JAELTK010000082.1:0-28048 GCF_016428765.1 Delftia sp. ASV31 | reverse complement strand
GGCCTGGACCACGGCGGGCGCCATCGCCGGCAGCCTGCTGGGCCTGGGCGTGGCCGTGATCCTGGTGCACGTGGTGAATCCGCAAAGCTTTCACTGGACCATGGAGCTGTCCCTGCCCTGGCCCCGCCTTTTGGCACTGGCAGCCAGCGTGATCGCGGCGGGCACGCTGACCGCCTGGCTGGCCGGGCGTGCGGCTGCAGGGCGCGAGGCAGTGCTGGCGGTCAAGGAGGATTGGTAGGAGGCAGCCTGCGACAATGGCCGCCATGCCGCACACCACCTCTTCCTGGCTGCACGAGGCCATCAACCGCATCGAGGCCGATTACCAGCGCAGTGCCGACACGCACCTGATCCCGCTGCCCCTGCCCGGCTTTGCCGACCTGGGGATCGACCTCTACCTCAAGGACGAATCCACCCACCCCACGGGCAGCCTCAAGCACCGGCTGGCGCGCTCGCTGTTTCTCTATGCGCTGTGCAATGGCTGGGTGCATGAGGGCTCGACCATCGTCGAGGCATCGAGCGGCTCCACGGCCGTGAGCGAGGCGTATTTCGCGCGCCTGCTGGGCCTGCCCTTCGTGGCCGTGATGCCGCGCAGCACCTCGGCCGAGAAGATTGCGCTGATCGAGTTCTACGGCGGCCGCTGCCATCTCGTGGACAGCGCAGGCCAGGTCTACGACGAGGCACGCGCCGTGGCCGCGCAGACCGGCGGCCACTACATGGACCAGTTCACCTATGCCGAGCGCGCCACCGACTGGCGTGGCAACAACAATATTGCGGAGAGCATGTTCACCCAGATGCGGCGCGAGCGCCATGCCGTGCCGCGCTGGATCGTGGTGGGCGCGGGCACGGGCGGCACCAGCGCCACCATTGGCCGCTACGTGCGTTTCCAGCGCCATGCCACGGGCATCTGCGTGGCCGACCCCGAGGGCTCGGTGTTCGCCGCCTACCACCGCACGGGCGATGCCACCCTCACCGCGCCGGGCTCGCGCATCGAGGGCATAGGCCGCCCGCGCGTGGAGCCCAGCTTTGTGCGCACCCTGGTGGACCGCATGGAGGAGGTGGCGGACTGCGACTCCCTGGCCGCCATGCGCAGCCTGTCCGCACTGCTGGGCCGGCGCGTGGGGCCATCCACGGGCACCAACTACGTGGCCATGCTCAGGCTGGCCAGCGAGATGCGCCAGCGAGGAGAGCAGGGCTCCATCCTCTCGCTGCTGTGCGATGCGGGCGAGCGCTACCTGCCCACCTACCATGATGCGGACTGGGTGATGCAGCGCATCGGCGACTGCGGGCCGGCCCAGGCGCGCATCGCGCAGTTGCAAAGCTGATCCATGATGCCCCTGCCCCGCCGCCACCTGCTGGGACTGGCTGCAGGCCTGGGCCTGGGGACGGCAGGACTGCCCGCCCAGGCACTGCCGCCACGCACGCTGGTCTTCCCGCGCGACCACGGCAGCCACCCCGGTCTGCGCACCGAGTGGTGGTACATCACCGGCCAGGCACGCGCGGCGGGCCGGGCCTGGGGTTTCCAGATCACCTTCTTTCGGTCGCGCGTGCAGGCCACGCAGGAGCTGCGCTCCGCCTTTGCGGCGCGCCAGCTGCTGTTTGCCCATGCGGCGCTGTGCGATGTGCAGGGCGCCCGCCTGCACCACGACCAGCGCATCGCGCGCGCAGGCTTTGGCATTGCCCAGGCCAGCGAGACCGATGCCGACGTGCGGCTGCAGGACTGGTCGCTGCAGCGCACCGATGAAGGCTCCGGTAACGGCGAGGCCGAACGCTACACCACCCGCATACGCAGCACCGCATTCGCACTGGACCTGCGCTTCGAAACCCGCGAGCACCCGCTGCTGCAAGGCCGCGCCGGCCTTTCGCGCAAGGGGCCGGAGCCCGAGCAGGCCAGCTACTACTACAGCCGCCCGCAACTGCAGGTGAGCGGCACGCTGGAGCTGGCAGGCCAGCGCATGGAGATCGAAGCCGCGCGCGAACCCGGTGACAACCGCGCCTGGCTGGACCATGAATGGAGCCAGGCCCTGATGCACCCCGAGGCCGTGGGCTGGGACTGGATAGGCATGAACCTGTTCGACGGCGGTGCACTCACTGCCTTCCGAGTGCGCCGCAGCGATGGCAGCGCGCTGTGGGCCGGAGGCTCGCTGCGCGGCGCCAATGGCAAGGTACAGGTCTTCGCCCACGATGCCGTGCAGTTCACTCCGCTGCGCCACTGGAGCAGCCCCGCCAGCGGCGCGCGCTACCCTGTGCAATGGCAGGTGGACACGCCCGCTGGCCGCTTCACCGTGAACGCCCTGGTCGATGACCAGGAGCTGGACAGCAGCGCCTCCACCGGCGCCATCTACTGGGAGGGCCTGTGCAGCCTCCAAAAGCTGTCCGGCCCGGGCCAGGAGGCGCGAGCCGGTCAGGGATACCTGGAGATGACGGGCTACGCCCGGCCGCTGCAGCTATGAAAAGCTCTTCAAGCTCCAGTAGCTGAATGGGAATCTTGCCAAATTTTGCCAAGGAACCCACACTGTCGCCATGAGCACCATGAACATTTCCCTGCCTGACACCCTCAAGTCCTTTGTGGATGAGCAGGTCAGCCAGCGTGGCTACGGCACAAGCAGCGAGTATGTCCGCGAGCTGATCCGCAGGGATCAGGAGCGCCTGCAACTGCGCAACCTGCTGTTGGCTGGAGCGGGTTCGGCGCCGGCTGCCGCGGTGGATGCGGGCTATTTCGATGGACTGCGTGAGCGGGCAAAGGCCAGGAGGTGAAGGCCAAGGCCATCGTCCCCCGGGAGCAGGCCAACCGGGACGTCGAAGAGATACTTGCCTGGTACCTGGACGAGGAGGCAGCAAACGCAGCCCTGGGCTTCATCGACGCGCTGGAGAAGGCCTACGCACACATAGGCCGCCACCCCGCCACAGGCTCGCTGCGCTATGCCCATGAACTCCATCTGCCCGGTCTGCGCGCCTGGCCGCTGACGCGCTACCCGTACATGGTGTTCTATGTGGAGCACGCCCATCACGTCGATGTATGGCGTGTGCTGCACGGCCAGCGGGACCTGCCGGCATGGATGCAGGAACCCGACAACGGATAAGGGCAGGCCACCAGGATCAGATGCGGTCCTGGTGGCCTGCCCTTCCCGCCGCTCGGTGCGGTCTTCAGGATCTCAAGGGGTACGCTTTTTCTGCAGCCAGGCGATCAGCTCGCCCATGATGCCCTTGCGGAACAGCAGCACGCAGACCACGAAGATCAGGCCGGTGACGATGGTCACCGACTCGCCCAGCGTGGAGAACCACTCCACGCCCGTGAGGCGCTGCAGGAAGCTGCCGAACTCGCCGATCTTGTTCTCCAGCATGACCACCACGGCCGAGCCCAGGATGGGGCCGGACAGCGTGCCCAGGCCGCCCATCAGCGTCATCAGGATCACGTGGCCGGAGGTGGTCCAGTGCACATCCGACAGCGTGGCAAAGCCCAGCACCACGGTCTTGAGCGAACCGGCCAGGCCCGTGAGCGCGGCCGAGATCACGAAGGCCAGCAGCTTGAAGCGCGCCACGTCATAGCCCAGCGAGGTTGCACGCGGCTCGTTCTCCTTGATGGCCTTGAGCACCTGGCCGAAGGGCGAGTGGATGGTGCGCACGATCAGCAGGAAGGCCAGGACCACGATGACCAGCGTGACGTAGTACATGGTCAGGTCGCTGGTCAGGTCGATGAGGCCGAACAGCTTGCCGCGCGGTACGCCCTGCAGTCCGTCCTCGCCGCCCGTGAAGGGCGCCTGCAGGCACACGAAGAACAGCATCTGGGCCAGCGCCAGCGTGATCATCGAGAAATAAATGCCCTGGCGGCGGATGGCCAGCCAGCCGAAGATCAGCCCCAGCAGCGCGCCCCCGGCCGTGCCGGCCAGCATGGCCAGCTCGGGCGTGAAGCCCCAGCCCTTGATGGCGTAGCCCGTCACATAGGCCGCACCACCCAGGAAGGCCGCGTGGCCGAAGGACAGCAGGCCCGTGTAGCCCAGCAGCAGGTTGAAGGCCGAGGCGAACAGTGCGAAGCACATGAGCTTCATCACGAACACCGGGTAGGCACCCAGCATGGGCGCCGCCAGCAGGCCCAGCAGCAGCAGGCCATAGCCCCAGGGGGCGATGCGTTGAACGAGAGTCTTGGATTTCATGTGGTCGGCCCCTTGTCCTCGTTCTTGTTATTTCTCTTTGCCGAACAGGCCGGCGGGGCGGATGAGCAAAACGATGACCATGATGAAGAACACCACGGTGGACGAAGCCTCGGGCCAGAAGACCTTGGTCAGGCCCTCGATCACGCCCAGGCCCAGGCCGGTGAGGATGGAGCCCATGATGGAGCCCATGCCCCCGATCACCACCACGGCGAAGACCACGATGATGAGGTTCTGCCCCATCAGCGGCGTGACCTGGTAGACGGGCGCCGCCAGCACGCCGGCAAACGCCGCCAGGGCCGCGCCGAAGGCATAGGTCAGCGTGATCATCACGGGCACGTTGACGCCGAAGGCCTCGACCAGGCGCGGGTTCTCGGTGCCCGCCCGCAGGTAGGCGCCGATGCGCGTCTTCTCGATCATGAACCAGGTGGCCACGCAGACCACGATGGAGGCCAGCACCACCCAGGCGCGGTAGTTGGGCAGGATCATGAAGCCCAGGTTGGTCGCGCCTTCCAGCAGCTCGGGCGTGTCGTAGCCCAGGCCCGAGACGCCGTAGACCGAGCGGAACAGGCCCTCGATCAGCAGCGACAGGCCCAGGGTCAGCAACAGGCCGTAGAGGTGGTCGAGCTTGTAGATCCAGCGCAATAAGAAGCGCTCGATCAGCACGCCCAGCAGGCCCACCAGCAACGGCGACAGCACCAGCATCACCCAGTAGTTGATGTTGAAGTAGCTCATGGCCATCCAGGTGACCATGGCGCCCAGCATGAACAACGCGCCGTGGGCGAAGTTGATCACGTTGAGCAGGCCGAAGATCACCGCCAGCCCCAGGCTGAGGATGGCGTAGAACGAGCCGTTGACCAGCCCCAGAAGGAGCTGGCTCATCAGGCCTGGCAGGGAAACACCAAAGATTTCCATGGGATGCAGCTGTCGTGGTTGGCCGGGTGGCGGTTGGGGGTCAGTGGCGGCGCAGCGTTACTTCCACAGCGCGCACTTGGTCTCGGCCTTGGTGGTCCAGACCTGGTCGGCGGGCAGCGTGGCCACGACCTTCAGGTAGTCCCAGGGCTTCTTGGACTCGGCGGGCTTCTTGACCTCGACCAGGTACATGTCATGGGCGAAGGTGCCATCGGGACGGATCGAGCCCTTGCCGTAGAAGTCGTCGATGGGCGTGCTCTTGAGGTAGGCCATGACCTTGTCGGCATCCGTGGACTTCACGGCCTGCACGGCCTTGAGGTAGCTGGTCACGGCCGAGTAGTCGGCAGCCTGGATGGAGGTGGGCATGCGCTTGGTCTTGGCGAAGAAGCGCTCGCCGAACTTGCGCGTGGCATCGTTCTGGTCCCAGTACCAGCTGGTGGTGAACTGCATGCCTTCGGTGTTCTTCAGGCCCAGGCTGTGGATGTCGGTCAGGAACACCAGCAGGCCCACGGTCTTCATGCTCTTGTTGATGCCGAATTCCTTGGCCGCCTTGATGGCGTTGATGGTGTCGCCACCGGCGTTGGCCAGGCCCAGGATCTGGGCCTTGGAGGCCTGCGCCTGCAGCAGGAAGGACGAGAAGTCCGAGGCATTGAGCGGGTGCTTGACGCCGCCCACCACCTTGCCGCCCTTGGCCTTGATCACGGCCGTGGTGTCGTTCTCCAGCGCGTGGCCGAAGGCGTAGTCGGCCGTCAGGAAGAACCAGTCCTTGCCGCCGCGCTCGACCACGGCCGTACCCGTGCCCTTGGCCAGGGCCACGGTGTCATAGGCGTAGTGAACGGTGTAGGCGTTGCACTGCTCGTTGGTCAGTGCCGAGGAACCCGCGCCGCTGTTGAAGTGCACGCGCTTTTTCTCATTGGCCACCTGCGACACCGCCAGTGCCGTGCCGGAGTTGGTGCCGCTGAACACCAGCGAGATGCCTTGCGTGTCCACCCACTCGCGCACCTTGGAGGCGGCGATGTCGGCCTTGTTCTGGTGGTCGGCGCTCAGCAGCTCGATGGGCTGGCCCAGCACCTTGCCGCCGAAGTCATCGATGGCCATCTGCATGGCGGTGACGGCGTTCTTGCCTTCCACGTCCGCATACAGGCTGGACATGTCGGTCACGAAGCCGATCTTCACCTTCTCCTGTGCCATGGCAAGCGGGCTGGCCAGGCCGGCCGCAGCCAGCATGCACGACAGTGCGGTCAGTTTTGCTTTCATTGGTGTCTCCTTCGCGTTGATGTCTTGGGTTTTTGTCACAGGGCCATGGCAGGAATGCAGCCGGCGAGCCCCAGGCGCCGGCCACGATGGATATCCGGGTCAGACTCCGAGCAACTCGTTGAGCACGGGCATCTTGGCCTGCAGCTCGGACGCGCCGAAACGCTCGACCACATGGCCGTGCTCGACCACGTAGAAGCGGTCGGCCAGCGGCGCCGCGAAGTGGAAGTTCTGCTCCACCATGACCACGGTGTAGCCCTTGGTGCGCAGCATGGTGATCATCCGGGCCAGCGCCTGCACGATGACGGGTGCCAGGCCTTCCGAGATTTCGTCGAGCAGCAGCAGCCGCGCGCCCGTGCGCAGGATGCGCGCCACCGCCAGCATCTGCTGCTCGCCGCCCGACAGGCGCGTGCCCTGGCTGTGGCGGCGCTCGGCCAGGTTGGGGAACATGGCGTAGATCTCATCCACGCTCATGCCCGGCTGGCCGGTCTTGAGCGGCGGCGGCAGCATCAGGTTCTCTTCGCACGAGAGGCTGGAGAAGATGCCGCGCTCTTCAGGGCAGTAGCCCACGCCCAGGTGGGCAATGCGGTGCGTGGGCAGGTGGATGGCCTCCACGCCGTTGATCCGGATGGAGCCCTTGCGCGCGCCCGTCAGACCCATGATGGCGCGCAGCGTGGACGTGCGGCCCGCGCCGTTGCGCCCCAGCAGCGTGACCACCTCGCCGGGCTGGACCACCAGGTCCATGCCGTGCAGCACATGGGATTCGCCGTACCAGGCCTGCAGGCCCTTGATTTCCAATGCCGGTGCAGTCATCTCAATGCGCTCCCTGCAACTGGCCGTCGGTGGTGCCCATATACGCTTCCATCACTTGCGGGTTGCGCGAAACTTCCTCGTACGGCCCCTCGGCCAGCACGGCGCCGCGCTGCAGCACCGTGATGCGGTCGGCAATGGTGGAGATCACCTTCATGTTGTGCTCCACCATGAGAATCGTGCGGCCGGCCGAGACCTTCTTGATCAGCTGGGTCACGCGGTCCACGTCTTCGTGGCCCATGCCCTGCGTGGGTTCGTCCAGCAGCATCAGCTCGGGCTCCATGGCCAGCGTGGTGGCAATCTCCAGCGCACGCTTGCGGCCATAGGGCAGGTTGACCGTGACCTCGTCGGCCAGGTCCTGCAGGCCCACTTCGGCCAGCAACTGCATGGCGCGGTCATCGAGCTGCGACAGGCTCTTCTCGCTGCGCCAGAAATGGAACTCCGTGCCCAGCTTGCGCTGCAGGCCGATGCGCACGTTCTCCAGCAGCGTGCAATGCGGGAACACGGCCGAGATCTGGAAGGACCGGATCACGCCACGGCGCGCAATCTGCGCCGGTGCTTCCCGCGTGATGTCCTCGCCATTGAAACGGATGGTGCCGGAGGTGGGCTCCAGGAACTTGGTCAGCAGATTGAAGCAGGTGGTCTTGCCTGCGCCATTGGGGCCGATCAAGGCATGGATGGAGCCACGGCGTACCGAAAGGTCCACCTTGCTCACCGCCGTAAATCCCTTGAACTCTTTGGTCAGGTTCCGGGTTTCGAGAATAACGTCGCTCATGTGCGCTTCGCCTGCTCCGTTGATGCTGCCAGCCGCCAGCGCGTCACCAGAGGCTCTGGTGGGCGTTGTGCAGGGTCGGACGCATCGTAGGCTTGCCGACGTTGTGCACCGCAGCGGGAAAACGCCTACGTAGGTGCTCCTAAGCACAGGCCCTGCCCCGCACCGCAGCATGGCGCATCAAGCCTGGTCGTTGCAAACAACAGAAGCAACCACTCACACTTGAAATAATCAAGCACACACGGGGCTGTAAGGTGCCGCGGCGACGGGCAGGACCTAGGGTTCTCCAGCATCTCGGCCCGGCGCGGCCCACACGGAACGCCAGAGCGCTTCCAAAGCGATAGCAAACTACCCTTTTTGCGACTTACAAGGCAGCGGCCAATGTCCGCTGCCTTACGGGAAACACCCAGGTCGGCAATCTCCCTGTGGCCTGCTCAGTCACTATGCGAAAAGCCGCGGATATGCTTGAGTTTGTCGCCTCTTCAATTGAAGGGCGACAAAGTCAGTTTTAGCGCTACTCAATCAATAGCAACAAGCAAAGGCCTGGCCTGGAAATTTACGATCCATTGCAATGGGCGCAATTGTCGTCGCCAAGACAGCACGTGCCAGTCGCCACTTACTGCAGCGTTTCCTTGCTGCCTTCGGGCAAGGCCAATGGAAGGACGGCAATGCCTTCATCCAGCAATTGCATGGCCTGCTCGGGGCTGGCCTTGCCGCGGATGGCACGCTCGTCCGTCTCGCCATAGTGCATGCGACGGGCTTCATCGGCGAAGCGTTCGCCCACGTCCTCGGTCTGCTGCGCCACCTGGCGCGACCATTTCAGCCAGGCGGCCTGCATGGCCTGCAGCTGCTCGCGCGCCTGGGGCGGCATGGATGGTGAGGGAACGGCTGCCGCACTGGCAGCCGAGGCGGCTGCAGCAGGCTCAGCCGCTGCAGTCGGGGGCGTGGCTGCGGGCTTGGCGCCAAGATTGATGCGGGGGGCGCTCAGTCGCTTGGTGATGTCGCTGTGGCCGCAGACGGGGCACAGCACCAGCTGGCGCTGCAGCTGGCCCTGGAAATCATCTTCCGAGGCGAACCAGCCCTCGAACAGATGGCCGTGCGGGCAATGCAGGTCGAGCACTTTCATCACGCACCCCCACCCATGAGACAACCGGCACCGCAGCCTCAGCCGCGGCGGTGAATCAGGAAACGATAGACGAAACCGGGGAAGGCCAGCGTCAGGAACAACGCTCCCGTGACGGCATAGAACTCCCAGCCCTGGGGCGCGATCTGCCCCACACGGCGCTCCAGCAGCAGCGCCACGCCGCCGACGATGAAGTACAGCAGCACCATCTCCAGCAGGCACATGGCCAGCGGCTTGCGCTGGGCGCGCAGCGGCCCCAGCTGCAGCCAGCGGGCGTTGAAGAAAGGCAAATTGGCTGCCACAAGGGCAGCCAATATCACGAGCCAGATCGAAGCGGTTTGCGACAAGCCGATGTCCTCACCGCGGAGCCCTGCGTGCAGGGCCCCGCATCGGGAAAGTGGATCAGGAAGCCAGGGCGCGCACGACGGCGTCGGCGCACAGGGCCATCAGGCCACCCGGCAGAAGGCCCAGCCCCAGCACCAGGGCGCCGTTGAGGGTCAGTACCACGCGCACGTCCAGCGAAGCGGAAACGCTGGTGGCGGTGATGGGCTCATCAAAGTACATGACCTTGACGACGCGCAGGTAGTAGAAGGCGCCGATCAGCGACATGACCACGGCAAACACGGCCAGCGCGATGTACAGGCTGTGGCCCGATGCCACGAGCGCCTGCAGCACCGACAGCTTGGCGTAGAAGCCCACCAGGGGAGGGATACCGGCCATGGAGAACAGGCAGATCGCCATCACGCCGGCATACAGCGGGCTGCGCTGGTTGAGGCCGGCAAAGTCGGCGACCTCTTCGCTCTCGAAGCCTTCGCGGGCCAGCAGCTGGATCACGCCGAAGGCGGCCAGCGTGGTCAGCACGTAGGTCACCACGTAGAACATGGCCGAGCTGTAGGCGTTCTCGATGGTGGCCGGATCGACCTTGCCATCCACCACACCCGACATCAGGCCCAGCAGCACGAAGCCCATCTGCGAGATGGTCGAGTAGGCCAGCATGCGCTTGAGGTTGGTCTGCTGCAGGCCGGCCAGGTTGCCGACCAGCAGCGAGGCGATGGCAAGCACCGCCAGCATCTGCTGCCAGTCGATGGCCAGCGGCAGCAGGCCGTCCACCAGCAGGCGGATGACGATGGCGAAGGCGGCCAGCTTGGGCGCGCCACCGATCATGGTGGTGATGGCCGTGGGAGCGCCCTGGTAGACGTCGGGAACCCACATGTGGAAGGGAACCACGCCCAGCTTGAAGGCCAGGCCGGAGACCACGAAGACCAGGCCGAACACCAGCACCTGGTGCTTGATCTCGCCCGAGTTGATGGCCTTGAAGACCTGGCCGATGTCCAGCGAGCCGGTCGCTCCGTAGAGCATGGACATGCCGTACAGCAGGAAACCGCTGGCCATGGCGCCGAGCACGAAGTACTTCATCGCGGCCTCGACCGACGCCGTGTGGTCACGACGCAGGGCCACCAGGGCGTAGCTGGACAGCGTCAGCAGCTCCAGGCCCAGGTAGATGACCAGGAAGTTGTTGCCCGAGATCATGATGAACATGCCCAGCAGCGCGAGCATGGCCAGCGTGAACAGCTCGCCGCCGCGCAGCATGTCGCGGTCGGCGGCGTAGGGGCGGCCATAGACCAGGGTGACCATCATGGCCACAGTGGCGAAGCACTTGAGCCAGTTGCCCATGGCGTCGGAGACCACCATGTTGCCCCAGCCATAGAAGGTGTTGCCACTGGAGGCGTACATGCCTTGCAGCACGGCCACCACGCCCAGGGTCAGCAGCGTCAGAACATAGGTGCCCGTGCGGCGCGGGCTTTTGACGCCCAGGTCCACCAGGGCGATCACGCAGGCCATGACCAGGAGAAGGATCTCCGGATAGATGGCCAGCCAGCTGATGTTGTCAATCATCTCGATTCTCTCGTTTCAGTCTGGTCACTGCAGCTTGCTCATGGCCACATGCTTGAGCAGCTCGGCCACGGACACATCCATCACGTCAGTGAAGGGCTTGGGATACAGACCCATGTACAGCACGGCGATGGCCAGCAGACCCAGCACCAGGAACTCGCGGTTGCCGATGTCGGTCAGGCCGCGCACATTGTCGTTGGTGACCGGACCCAGGTAGACGCGCTTGTACATCCACAGGGTGTAGGCGGCGCCGAAGATCAGCGCCGTGGCAGCGCCCAGGCCGATCCAGAAGTTGTACTGGACGGCACCCAGGATCACCATCCACTCGCCCACGAAGCCGGCCGTTGCGGGCAGGCCGCAGTTGGCCATGGCGAACAGCAGTGCGAAGGCCGCGAACTTGGGCATGGTGTTGACCACGCCGCCGTAGGAGGCGATTTCACGCGAGTGCACGCGGTCGTAGAGCACGCCGATGCACAGGAACATGGCGCCCGACACGAAGCCGTGGGCAATCATCTGCACGATGCCGCCGGCAACGCCCAGCGGGTTGAAGATGAAGAAGCCCAGGGTCACGAAGCCCATGTGGGCAACGGACGAGTAGGCCACCAGCTTCTTCATGTCCTTTTGCACCAGGGCGACCACGCCCACGTAGATCACGGCGACCAGCGACAGCGCGATGACCAGCCAGGCCCACTTGTGCGATGCATCAGGGGCGATGGGCATGGAAAAGCGCAGGAAACCGTAGGCACCGAGCTTCAGCATGATGGCGGCCAGCACGGCGGAGCCGCCGGTGGGCGCTTCCACGTGCACGTCGGGCAGCCAGGTGTGCACCGGCCACATCGGCACCTTCACGGCGAAGGCCGCGAAGAAGGCGAAGAAGATCAGCGTCTGTGCCGTCATGGACAGCGGCAGCTTGTGCCAGTCGAGGATCTCGAAGCTGCCACCGGACTGGGTGTACAGATAGATGATCGCGATCAGGGTCAGCAGCGAACCCATCAGCGTGTACAGGAAGAACTTGAAGGCCGCGTAGATGCGGTTGGGGCCGCCCCAGATACCGATGATCAGGTACATCGGGATCAGCGTGGCTTCGAAGAACACGTAGAACAGCAGGCCGTCCAGTGCGCTGAACACGCCGACCATCAGGCCGGACAGGATCAGGAACGCGCCCATGTACTGGTTCACGCGCTCGGTGATGTTTTCCCACGACGCGATCACGACGATCACGGTGATGAAGGCCGTCAGCGGCACGAACCAGAACGAGATGCCATCCACGCCCAGGTGGTAGTAGATGTTGAAGCGCTCGATCCACAGTGCCTTCTCCACGAACTGCATCGCAGCCGTGCTGTTGTCGAACTGCTGGATCAGCGGCAGCGTGACCGCCAGGCCGGCCAGGGCGCCGACCAGGGCCAGCCAGCGCACTGCCTTGACCTGATCCTCGCGGCCCAGGGCCAGCAGGAGGGCGCCGAATGCGATCGGCACCCAGATTGAAAGACTCAACCAATGCATTTTTGTTCTTCCTCTACTACTTGTTGAGCCACACGAAATACGTCATGAGAGCGAACACGCCCAGCAGCATGACCAACGCGTAGTGATAGAGATAGCCCGACTGCAGCTTGCGCACCCACTGGCCGATGCGGCCGATGAGCTTCCACGAACCGTTGACGATGGCGCCATCGATGATGGCCTGGTCGCCGACCTTCCAGAAGAAGCTGCCGAAGGCGCGAGCACCACGGGCGAAGATGTTTTCGTAGACCCAGTCCACGCCGTACTTGCCTTCCAGTGCCTGGTAGACACCGATCTTCTGCATGGCCGACTTGATGGCCGCAGGGACTTCGGGCTTGACCATGTAGAACAGGTAGGAGACGACGACGCCTGCCAGTGCCAGCCAGAACGGCGCGGCCGTGAAGCCGTGCAGTGCCATGGGCAGCCAGCCGTGGATCTTCTCGGCCAGTTCGGCCATGGCGCCGTGCTTTGCACCATCGACGTGGATCACGCCCTTGAAGAAGTCGCCGAACAGCATGGGCATCAGCGCGATGGCACCGATCACCACCGAGGGGATGGCCAGCAGCATCAGCGGGCCGGTCACGACCAGGGGCGACTCGTGCGGCTTGGCATCGTGGCCATGGCCGTGGTGGTCATCGTGACCGTGGTGGTCATCGTGGTGCGCGTCCGGGTTCTGGTCGTAGCGCTCCTTGCCGTGGAAGACGATGAAGTACAGGCGGAAGGAGTAGAAGGCCGTGATGAACACGCCGGCCAGCACCGCGAAGTTCGCGAAGCCTGCGCCCGGCAGGTTCGTGGCGTGCACGGCTTCGATGATGGCGTCCTTCGAGTAGAAGCCCGAGAAGAACGGCGTACCGATCAGAGCCAGGTTGCCCAGCAGGAAGGTGATCCAGGTGATGGGCATGTACTTGCGCACGCCGCCCATCCAGCGGATGTCCTGGTTGTGGTGCATGCCCATGATCACCGAGCCGGCGCCAAGGAACAGCAGGGCCTTGAAGAAGGCGTGGGTCATCAGGTGGAACACGGCCACCGAGTAGGCGGAGGCACCCAGGGCCACGGTCATGTAACCCAGCTGCGACAGCGTGGAGTACGCGATCACGCGCTTGATGTCGTTCTGGATGATGCCCAGCACGCCCATGAACAGCGCCGTGATGGAGCCGATCACCAGGATGAAGCTCAGTGCCGTGTCCGACAGCTCGTACAGCGGCGACATGCGCGAGACCATGAAGATGCCGGCCGTCACCATGGTGGCGGCGTGGATCAGTGCCGAGATGGGGGTCGGGCCTTCCATCGAATCGGGCAGCCAGGCGTGCAGCGGGAACTGTGCCGACTTGCCCATGGCGCCGATGAACAGGCAGATGGCCGTCACCGTCACCAGCAGCCAGCCGGTGCCCGGCAGCAGGGTGTTCTGGATCTCGGGCAGCTTGGCGAAGATTTCGCCGTAGTTCATGGTGCCGGTGTAGGCAGCGATCAGGCCGATGCCCAGGATGAAGCCGAAGTCACCCACACGGTTGACCAGGAAGGCCTTCATGTTGGCGAAGATGGCCGTGGGCTTGTTGTAGTAGAAGCCGATCAGCAGATAGGACACCAGGCCCACGGCTTCCCAGCCGAAGAACAGCTGCAGCAGGTTGTTGCTCATGACGAGCATCAACATGGAGAAGGTGAACAGCGAGATGTAGGAGAAGAAACGGTTGTAGCCGTCATCTTCCTGCATGTAGCCGATGGTGTAGATGTGCACCATCAGCGACACGAAGGTCACCACGCACATCATCATGGCCGTGATGCTGTCGATCAGGAAACCGACCTCCATCTTCAGGCCGCCGATTTCCATCCAGGTATAGATGGACTGGTCGAAGCGCGCGCCGTCGAAGATCACGCTGTTGAACGTGATGGCCGACAGGATGAAGGCGATCAGCACGCCCGCGATGGTGAGGGTATGGCTGCCGCCGCGACCGATCTTGTTGCCGCCGAAGGCCGTGCCCCAGATGCCCGCGAGCACGGAGCCCGCCAGCGGTGCCAGCGGCACCGCCAGGAGCATGGATGCAGAGAGTGTTTGACTCATTCTTAAGAACCTTGCAAGTTACGGCGGACTCAACCCTTGAGGGAGTTGAGATCTTCCGCATTGATGCTGGTCTTGTTGCGGAACAGAAGCACCAGGATCGCCAGACCGATGGCCGACTCGGCGGCTGCCACTGTCAGGATGAAGAACACGAACACCTGGCCGTGCATGTCACCCAGATAGCTGGAGAACGCCACGAAGTTGGTGTTGACGGCCAGGAGCATCAGCTCGATGGCCATCAGCAGCACGATCAGGTTCTTGCGGTTCAGAAAAATGCCAACGACGGAGAGCGCGAACAGCATGGCGCCCAGCGTCAAATAATGGCCCAAAGTCAACGTCATGCTTTTGTCTCCACGGCGGGGGTTGCCTCGGCGGCCGGTGCCTGCGGCGCCTGGGTGACCGGCACCTTGACCAGCTCGAGGCGATCCTTTGCGCGCACGCGGATCTGCTGGGCCGGGTTCACTGCCTTGCTGTCCTTGCGCTTGCGCAGGGTCAGGGCGATGGCGGCAATCATGGCCACCAGCAGGATCACGGCAGCGATCTCGACGGGGTACAGGTATTCGGTGTACAGCAGCTTGCCCAGGGCCTGGGTGTTGGAGTACTGCACGGTCTGGCCGGCAGCGTTGACCGTGGCCGCAATGGCCTTGGGCTCCTCGACGCCGCTGAAGCCGCCCATCAGCACCATGCCCATTTCAAAGGCAATCAGTGCGCCGATCAGGGCAGCGAAGGGGAAATGCTTCCAGAACCCCTGGCGCACGGCGTCGATGCGGATGTCCAGCATCATCACCACGAACAGGAACAGCACCATCACGGCGCCCAGGTAGACCAGCACCAGGGTCACGCCCAGGAACTCGGCCTTGAGCAGAAGCCAGATGCCGGCAGCCTGCGAGAAGGCCAGGATCAGGTTGAGCACGGCATGCACGGGGTTGCGCGCCGTGACGACCCGGAAGGCTGCAAACAGCAGCACGACCGAGAACAGATAGAAGAAACCAGTTTTGGCGTCCATGGATCGAATCTTTTCAAGTGATCAAGGAGCCGCTTCAGCGGTACTTGGCGTCCGCAGCCTTGGCGGCGGCAATCTCGGGTTCGTAGCGATCGCCAACGGCCAGCAGCATGTCCTTGGTGAAGTACAGGTCGCCGCGCTTTTCTCCGTGGTATTCGAAGATATGCGTCTCGACGATCGAGTCCACCGGGCAGCTTTCCTCGCAGAAGCCGCAGAAGATGCACTTGGTCAGGTCGATGTCGTAGCGCGTGGTGCGGCGCGAGCCGTCGTCACGCACATCGGACTCGATGGTGATGGCCATGGCCGGGCACACCGCCTCGCACAGCTTGCAGGCAATGCAGCGCTCTTCGCCGTTGTCATAACGGCGCAGGGCGTGCAGTCCGCGAAAACGCGGCGACAGGGGTGTCTTTTCCTCGGGGAACTGCACCGTGACCTTGCGGCGGAAGGTGTAGCGGCCAGTCAGGGCCATGCCCTTGGCCAGTTCCCAGAGCATGAAGCTCTTGAGGAAATCTTTGATCGAAAATGGGGTAGCAGCAACCGCAGACATTCTTGCTCCGCTCAGTTCCAGATGTTCCAAGGCGAGTGCATCCAGCCACCCACGACGACCAGCCACACCAGGGTGACGGGAATGAAGATCTTCCAGCCCAGACGCATGATCTGGTCATAGCGAAAGCGCGGGAAGGTGGCACGGATCCAGATGAACATGGACACGACCAGGAAAGTCTTCGCCGCCAGCCAGATCCATCCGGGGATGAACGACAGGAAGTCGAACGGAGGCAGCCAGCCGCCCAGGAACATCACCACGGCCAGGATGGACACCAGCCACATGCTGGCGTATTCGGCCAGGAAGAAGATGGCAAAGCCCATGCCCGAGTACTCGACCATGTGGCCAGCCACGATTTCGGCTTCGCCTTCGACCACGTCGAAGGGGTGGCGGTTGGTCTCGGCCACGGCCGAGATCAGGTACACCACGAAGATCGGCAGCAGCGGCAGCCAGTTCCACGACAGGACGCTGACACCCATGCTGGCGAATTGGCCCTGGCCCTGGCTCAGCACGATCTGCGTCAGATTCATGCTGCCCGTGACCATGATCACCACCAGGAAGCAGAAGCCCAGCGCGATTTCATAGCTGACCATCTGTGCCGAGGCGCGCAGCGCGCCCAGGAAGGCGTACTTGGAGTTGGAGGCCCAGCCCGCAATGATCACGCCATAGACTTCGATGGACGTGATGGCCATGATCAGCAGCAGGCCGGCATTGACGTTGGCCAGGGCCACGTCGGGACCGAAGGGGATCGCCACCCATGCCGCCAGGGCGGGCATGATGGCCATCACCGGGCCCACGTAGAACAGGCCCTTGGCAGCAGCCGTGGGCTGGATCAGTTCCTTGGTCAGCAGCTTCAGGCCGTCGGCCAGGGGCTGCAGCAGGCCGAAGGGACCCACGCGGTTGGGACCCATGCGAACCTGCATGAAGCCCAGCAGCTTGCGCTCCCACAGCGTCAGGTAGGCCACGGCGCCCATCAGCGGGGCGACGATGGCAACGATGCCCAGCAGGATCCAGAGCACGGGCCAGGCCACGTCGGTCCACCAGGGTGCGGCGATCAGGCCGGCACCGGCCGTCTTGAGTGCGTCAATCATGCGGCGCCTCCCTCACGAGCCTGACGTGCATCTGCCGTCAGTTGCAGCGATGTCGCGCGGCGCACGATGCTGTCGAGCTGATAAATGCTGGCCACCACGGGCGCGGCATGGCCGGCACCGTTGACGATGGAAGTCACGGCAGGCGCACCGTTGCCCAGCAGGTTGGCCGGCACGCTGGTGGCAGCGGCCGTGGCGGCTGCGAGCACGTCCTGCGACGTCTCGTAGTCCACGCCCTGCACGCCCAGCAGGTTGGCCAGCACGCGCAGCACCTTCCAGCCCGGACGGGCTTCGGCCAGCGGCTTGACCACGGCGTGGAAGCTCTGCAGGCGGCCTTCGGCGTTGACGAAGCTGCCCGAGGTTTCCGTGAACGGGGCGATGGGCAGCAGCACGTCGCTGAACTCCATGTTGGCCTTGAAGGGGCTCAGGGTCACGACCATCTCGGCCTTGCCCAGTGCCTCTGCGGCGCGGGCGCCGGCAGCGGAGTCGAACACGGGTTCGTTGTTCAGCAGCAGCACGGCCTTGAGGCCGCCGGCCAGCATCTGGCCTGCGTTCAGGCCCGAGGCGGCAGGCTGTGCGCCCACCCACTGTGCGCCCACCGTGTTGGCGGCTTCGGTCAGGTAGCCGACCGAGGCGCCGGTCTGCTCGGCAATCCAGTTGGCCAGAGACAGCAGGGTCGATGCCTGTGCGTGGTGCGCAGCGGCATTGCCCAGCAAGATGGCCTTGCGCTCGCCGCGCAGCAGCGCGGCGGCGATGGCCTGGGCCTCGGCATGCACGTCGGCGGCGGCCACGGGAGCGGCAACGCCCTTTTCCTGCGCCACGGCGGCGGCCACATCGGCCAGCGCCTGGGCCCAGTCCGGGGCAGCCACGATGGACGCCGTCACCGGCATGGCCCAGTCGTAGACACGCTCATTGATGGCGAGCACGGCGCAGCCCTGCTTGGCAGCCTGGCGGATGCGCTGCGCGAACAGCGGATGGTCCTTGCGCAGGTTGGAGCCCAGCACCAGGACGCCTTGCAGCTTGGACAGCGACGCGATGGGCGTGCCCAGCCACTGCACGCCCTGGGCGGCGGTGAACTCGGCATTGCGCAGGCGGTAGTCGATGTTCTCGCTGCCCAGGCCGCGCACCAGCTTGCCTGCCAGGTACAGCTCTTCCAGCGTGCTGTGCGGGCTGACCAGCGAACCGATGGCGGAGGCGCCATGGTCGTTCTTGATCTGGCGCAGGCCGTTGGCCACGTATTCGAGGGCGGTCTGCCAATCGACTTCCTTCCACTCGCCGCCTTGCTTGAGCATGGGGCGGGTCAGGCGCTCGTCGCTGTTCAGGGCCTCGTAGGAGAAGCGGTCGCGGTCGGCGATCCAGCACTCGTTGACCTCTTCGTTCTCGAAGGGCACGACGCGCAGAACCTTGTGGTTCTTGACCTGGACGATGAGGTTGGCACCCGTGGAATCATGGGGCGAGACCGACTTGCGGCGCGACAGCTCCCAGGTGCGGGCGCTGTAGCGGAAGGGCTTGCTGGTCAACGCGCCCACGGGGCAGATGTCGATCATGTTGCCCGACAGCTCGGAGTCCACCGTATCGCCCACCACCGTGGTGATCTCGGAGTGCTCGCCGCGGTTGATCATGCCCAGCTCCATCACGCCGGACACTTCCTGTCCGAAGCGCACGCAGCGGGTGCAGTGGATGCAGCGGCTCATCTCCTGCATGGAGATCAGCGGGCCCACGTCCTTGTGGAAGACCACGCGCTTTTCTTCCTCGTAGCGCGAGGCGGAGCTGCCGTAGCCCACGGCCAGATCCTGCAGCTGGCATTCGCCGCCCTGGTCGCAGATCGGGCAGTCCAGCGGGTGATTGATGAGCAGGAACTCCATCACCGATTGCTGTGCCTTGATCGCCTTCTCGCTCTTGGTGCGCACGATCATGCCCTGCGTCACGGGCGTGGCGCAGGCGGGCATGGGCTTGGGGGCTTTTTCCACATCCACCAGGCACATGCGGCAGTTGGCGGCGATGGAAAGTTTCTTGTGATAGCAGAAATGCGGGATGTAGGTGCCTGCCTTCTCGGCTGCATGCATGACCATGCAGCCTTCGGCGACCTCCACCTTTTTTCCGTCCAGTTCAATTTCAACCATATGCTTTTCTCGCGATCAGGCGGCGTGGACCGTCTGCTTGGAAGCGTTCTGGATCTTCGCTTCAAACTCGTGGCGGAAGTGCTTGATCATGGCGCGCACCGGCATCGCTGCCGCATCGCCCAGCGCACAGATCGTGCGCCCCATGATGTTCACGGACACCGAGTCCAACAGCTCGATGTCTTCAGGACGGCCTTCGCCGTGCTCGATTCGGTTGACCACGCGCCACAGCCAGCCCGTGCCTTCGCGGCAAGGGGTGCACTGGCCGCAGGACTCGTGCTGGTAGAAGTAGGACAGGCGCAGCAGGCTCTCGACCATGTCGCGCGAGTCGTCCATCACGATCACGGCGCCCGAGCCCAGCATGGAGCCGGCCTTGGCGATGGAATCGTAGTCCATCGTGCATTCCATGATGATGTCAGCTGGCAGCACGGGCGAGGACGATCCACCGGGGATCACCGCCTTGAGCTTGCGGCCCGTGCGCACGCCGCCCGCCAGCTCCAGCAGCTTGCTGAAGGGCGTGCCCAGCGGCACTTCGTAGTTGCCGGGCAGGTTCACGTCACCGCTGACCGAGAAGATCTTGGTGCCGCCGTTGTTGGGCTTGCCGCACTCCAGGTACGCAGCGCCGCCGTTGCGGATGATCCAGGGAACGGCCGCAAAGGTTTCGGTGTTGTTGATGGTGGTGGGCTTGCCGTACAGGCCGAAGCTGGCCGGGAACGGCGGCTTGAAGCGCGGCTGGCCCTTCTTGCCTTCCAGCGACTCCAGCAGCGCCGTCTCTTCGCCGCAGATGTAGGCGCCGAAGCCATGGTGCGCGTGCAGCTGGAAGCTGAAGCTGCTGCCCATGATGTTGTCACCCAGGTAGCCGGCTGCGCGGGCTTCCTCCAGCGCGGCCTCGAAGCGCTCATAGGCTTCGAAGATTTCGCCGTGGATGTAGTTGTAGCCCAGGGAGATGCCCATCGCGTAGGCCGCGATGATCATGCCCTCGATCACGATGTGCGGGTTGTGCACCAGGATGTCGCGGTCCTTGCAGGTGCCAGGCTCGCCTTCGTCCGAGTTGCAGACCAGGTGCTTCTGGCCCGGGAACTGGCGGGGCATGAAGCTCCACTTCAGGCCCGTGGGGAAACCTGCGCCGCCGCGGCCGCGCAGGCCCGATTCCTTGACGGTGGCGATCACCTGGTCCTGGGTCAGGCCTTCGCTGCCATCCTTGCCCAGGATCTTGCGCAGCGCCTGATAGCCGCCGCGTGCCTCGTAGTCCTTGATGGACCAGTTGGCGCCGGTCAGGTCGGCGTAGATCTGCGGATTGATGTGGCGGTCGTGAAAGCAGGTCTCGCTGCCCGAAGAGGCAAACTTGGCCAGGACCGATTGTGCGGCGGCGTTCATGCCTTGCCCTCCGCGGCACGCAGGCCGTCGATCAATTCGTCGAGCTTTTCGTTGCTCATGAAGCTGCACATGCAGCGGTCGTTCACCAGCATCACCGGCGAATCCGCGCAGGCGCCCAGGCACTCGGACTGCTGCAGCGTGAACATGCCGTCAGGCGTGGTCTCGCCCATCTTGATGCCCAGGCGGGATTCCAGATGGTGCAGCGCCTTGTAGCCGTCGCGCAGCTGGCAAGGCAGGTTGGTGCAGACGTTCAGCTTGTACGTGCCCGTGGGGCGCTGGTTGTACATGTTGTAGAACGTGGTGACTTCATGCACCGCGATCTCGGCCATGCCCAGGAACTCGGCAATCACGGCCTCGCTCTCGGCGCTGACCCAGCCCTGCTCCTGCTGCACGATGGACAGGCAGGCCATGACAGCAGACTGCTTCTGGTCGGCCGGGTACTTGGCCACCTCGCGCGCAAAGCGCTCCTTGGTCGCTTCGGTAATCATCGGTCAACGTCTCCAAACACGATGTCCAGGGTACTCAGCACCATCACGGCGTCGGCCAGCATGTGACCTCGGCACAGTTCGTCCATGGCGGACAGATTGGCGAATCCCGGCGGACGGATCTTCAGGCGGTAGGGCTTGTTGGCCCCATCGCTCACGATGTAGATGCCGAACTCCCCCTTGGGGTGTTCGATGGCCGCGTAAGCCTCGCCTTCGGGCACGCGGAAACCTTCGGTGAAGAGCTTGAAGTGGTGGATCAGCTCTTCCATGTTGGACTTCATGCCTTCGCGCGGCGGCGGGGCAATCTTGTGGTTGTCCACGATCACCGGGCCCGGGTTGGCACGCAGCCAGTCCACGCACTGCTTGATGATGCGGTTGGACTGGCGCATTTCGGCCACGCGCACCAGGTAGCGGTCGTAGCAGTCGCCGGTCTTGCCCACGGGCACGTCGAAGTCCATGCGGTCATAGACCTCATAGGGCTGCGACTTGCGCATGTCCCAGGCCACGCCGGAGGCACGCAGCATCGGGCCGGTCAGGCCCAGGTTCATGGCGCGCTCGGCCGTCACCACGCCGATGTCCACGTTGCGCTGCTTCCAGATGCGGTTGTCGGTCAGCAGGGTCTCGTACTCGTCGGCGCACTTGGGGAAGCGCTGCGTGAAGTCGTCGATGAAGTCCAGCAACGAGCCGTGGCGGTTGCGGTTCATGATCTCGACCGAGCGCGCATTGCGCACCTTGCTGGCCTTGTACTGCGGCATGGTGTCGGGCAGGTCGCGGTAGACGCCGCCCGGACGGAAATAGGCCGCGTGCATGCGCGCGCCCGAAACCGCCTCGTACATGTCCATGAGGTCTTCGCGCTCACGGAAGGTGTAGATCAGCGTCGTGGAGCTGCCCGCATCGTTGCCGCTGGAGCCCAGCCACATCAGGTGATTCATGATGCGGGTGATCTCCGAATACATCACGCGGATGTACTGGGCGCGGATGGGCACCTCGATGCCCAGCAGCTTCTCGATGGCCAGGCAGTAGGCGTGCTCGTTGCACATCATGGACACGTAGTCCAGCCGGTCCATATAGGGCAGCGACTGGATGTAGGTCTTGCTCTCTGCCAGTTTTTCTGTCGCACGGTGCAGCAGACCGATGTGCGGGTCTGCGCGCTGCACCACTTCACCGTCGAGCTCCAGCACCAGGCGCAGCACGCCGTGCGCTGCCGGGTGCTGCGGACCAAAGTTCAGGGAATAGTTCTTGATTTCAGCCATGGTCGTCCATCAAAAAGGCGCCTGGAGCGCCTTCAGTGCAGGCCCCCGTAGTTGTCTTCGCGGATGATCCGCGGCGTGATCTCGCGGGGCTCGATGGTGACCGGCTGGTACACCACGCGCTGTTGCTCGGGGTCATAGCGCATTTCCACATGGCCCGACAGCGGGAAGTCCTTGCGGAAGGGATGGCCGATGAAGCCGTAGTCGGTCAGGATGCGGCGCAGGTCGTCATGGCCGTCGAAGACGATGCCGAACAGGTCGAACGCCTCGCGCTCGAACCAGTTAGCACCCGCCCAGACGGAAGTGACGGAAGCCACCACCGGGAAATCGTCGTCGGTGCAAAAGACACGAACGCGCAGGCGCTGGTTCAGGCTGATCGACAGCAGGTGGGATACCACGGCAAAGCGCGGGCCTTCACGCCCGACTTCTGCATAGGTGGAGTAGTCCACGCCGCACAGGTCCACCAGGACCTCGAACCGGCAATCCGGGGCGGTGTGCAGAACCTGCATGGCCTCCAGATACTGGGCGGCGGACACTTCGACCGTCACCTCGCCCAAGGCCACGGTCACGCTGCGCGCCTTGTCGCCCAAGGCAGCAGCCACCACATCCCGAAGCACTTCGGGGTGAATCGCAATAGCAGTCATCATCTGGCCCTTAGACGCGAGCGATGGTATGGGTGCGGCGGATCTTCTGCTGCAGCTGGATGATGCCGTAGATCAGGGCTTCCGCCGTGGGAGGGCAGCCAGGCACATAGACATCGACCGGCACGATGCGGTCACAGCCGCGCACCACGGAATAGCTGTAGTGGTAGTAGCCGCCGCCGTTGGCGCACGAGCCCATGGAGATGACCCAGCGGGGCTCGGACATCTGGTCATAGACCTTGCGCATGGCGGGCGCCATCTTGTTGCACAGGGTGCCGGCCACAATCATCAGGTCCGACTGCCGCGGGCTGGCACGGAAGACTTCCGAGCCAAAGCGACCGATGTCGTAACGCGCCGCCGCAGCGTGCATCATCTCCACCGCGCAGCAGGCCAGACCAAATGTCATGGGCCACAGCGAGCCCGTCTTGGCCCAATTCACCACAGAGTCGTAACTCGTGGTGATGAAGCCTTCTTTCATCACGCCTTCGATCATCGTGTTTCCTTAGTGAACCCGCTTCAGTCCCAGTCCAACGCACCCTTCTTCCATTCGTAGACAAAGCCCACGACGAGAACGGTCAGGAAAATAAGGACAGCGGCGAAACCAGCCCCACCCACGTCCCGAAGCGCAACGGCCCAGGGCAGCAGAAAGGCGATTTCCAAATCAAACAGGATGAACAGGATGGCGACGAGGTAGTAACGCACATCGAACTTCATGCGCGCGTCTTCGAAGGCCTCGAAGCCACATTCATAGGGGGAGTTCTTGGCGGCATCGGGCCGGTTCGGACCCAGCACATACCCCAGTACCAGAGGGACTACGCCGACACCCATGCCGACGAGAATGAACAAAAGAACGGGAAGATACTGGTCGATGTTCATCGTGTGCGGCTACCTTGAAAGGCATGCCCGCACCGATCAGCCTGATCAGCAGGGCAGGCTCTTAGTTATATCTTGGTGCCGTCGGCGAGACTCGAACTCGCACAGCTTTCGCCACTACCCCCTCAAGATAGCGTGTCTACCAATTTCACCACGACGGCAAGTCTTGATTTCGGCTGGCTCTTTATCTCCGTTGCAAAGATTCCGCCTACCGAACAATCTCTAGATTCTACTCTGAAAAACCCTCGGACCCGGAGGACCGAGGACTTTGTTCGAAATTATTTCGTAGGGATCTGGGCGGCGCCTTCAGCACCGGCAGCAGGCACTTGGCCTGCAGCAGGAGCAGGCACTTCGCCAGCAGCGCCAGAGGCCGCAGGAGCCGGCGCCGTGATGGGTGCGGCACCTTCCAGCACGCTGCCCGAGCTGACGGGACGCGCATTGCTCAGATAGGCCAGCGCCAGCGTGGCCACGAAGAACACCGTGGCCAGGCCTGCCGTGGAGCGCGACAGGAAGTTGGCGCTGCCGGAGGCACCGAACAGGCTGCCGGAGCTGCCGCTGCCGAACGAGGCGCCCATGTCGGCACCCTTGCCGTGTTGAATCAGGATCAGGCCGATCATGCCGAGAGCCGACAGCATCTGAACGGCGAGGATCACGCTTGCGAATGCATTCATTGGTTGTACCTGCTAGTAACGCGAGAGCTAAAAAAGCGAATGGAAAAACCGCCCCGGCTTACTGGGCCGCAGCGATGATGGTCAGGAAATCGGCTGCCTTGAGCGAGGCTCCGCCCACCAAGCCACCGTCAATGTCGGCCTGGGCCAGCAGCTGGGCCGCATTGGAGGCATTCATGCTGCCGCCGTACAGCAAGGCGATGCGATCGGCCTGCTGGCTGGCAGCCGCCAGCTGGGCGCGCAGCACGGCATGCACCTGCTGGGCCTGCTCCGGCGTGGCGGTCCTGCCGGTGCCAATTGCCCAGACGGGCTCATAGGCCACGACCAGCTCATTGATGCACTGGCCCACCTGGTGGATCACGGCCGCCAGTTGGCGCTTGACCACTTCTTCGGTCTGCCCCGCCTCGCGCTCCGCCAGCGTTTCACCCACACAGACGATGGGCGTGACGCCCTTGGCCAGCGCAGCCTGCGCCTTCAGCGCCACCAAGGCATCGGTTTCGCCATGGTATTGGCGACGCTCCGAGTGCCCCACCAGCGCATAGCGCACGCCAAAATCCCGAAGCATTGCTGCAGACAGCTCGCCCGTATAGGCACCCGATTCATGCTGCGACACGTCCTGCGCGGCCACGCCGATGGCCGAGCCTTCAAGCTCGGCCTGGGCCTGGGCCAGATAGACGGCAGGCACGGCCACAGCCACGCCCGCATTGCCCCCTTCAGGCACACCCTCCTTGAGGGCCTTGAGCAAAACGGCATTGGCAGCCAGGCTGCCATTCATCTTCCAGTTGCCGACGATGAGTTTCTTCTTCATGGTTACCACGTCAAAACGATTTTGCCGGTGTGCTGACTCGACTCCATCAGCGCGTGCGCCTTGTCGGCATCAGCGGCAGCAAAGGTGCTATGGATCACAGGACGAATGCCGCCTGCCTCGATGAGCGGCCAGACCTCGCGGCGCAGGGCCTGGGCAATGGCTGCCTTGAAAGCCACAGGCCGCGGACGCAGTGTGGAGCCCGTCACCAGCAGACGGCGACGCAGGACCAGGCCCGCGTCGAACTCTGCCTTGATGCCACCCTGCACCGCAATGATGACCAGGCGGCCATCCTCTGCCAGGCTTTGCACTTCGCGCGCCACATAGCCACCCGCCACCATGTCAAGGATCACGTCCACGCCCCTGCCTTCGGTGATGCGCTGCACCTCCGCGGCAAAGTCCTGGGTACGGTAGTTGATGGCATGGTCGGCACCCAGCTTGAGGCAGTCGGCGCACTTGGCGTCGGAGCCAGCGGTCACGATGACCGTTGCGCCGCGCGCCTTGGCCAACTGGATGGCCGTCACGCCGATGCCGCTGCTGCCGCCCTGCACCAGCAGGGTTTCGCCCGCCTGCAAGGCACCGCGGTCGAAAACATTGCTCCAGACGGTGAAGAAGGTCTCGGGCAATGCCGAAGCCTCCACCTCGCTGAGCCCTGCCGGGATGGGCAGGCACTGGGCCACGGGCGCAACGCAGTACTCCGCATAGCCACCGCCGGCCAGCAGCGCGCACACGCGGTCTCCCACGCGCAGGCCCGCCAGCCGCATGGCCTCGTCGTCGCCCGACACGATCACCCCGGCCACTTCCAGCCCGGGCAGATCGGAGGCGCCAGGCGGCGGAGCATAGTGCCCCTTGCGCTGCAACACATCAGGGCGATTGACACCACTGGCCGACACCTGGATCAGCAACTCCTGCGCACCCGCAACGGGCAGCGGACGCTCGCCCAGGCGCAATACCTCGGGAGCACCAAAGTCCGTGAGCTCCACGGCACGCATGATTTGCTTTTCCATCTTTCGACCTCGCAATCCCTGTCAAAAATGCCACAAGCGCTGAACAGGTCAGCGCTTTTTGCCAGTCACCACATGCACCTGCAAGGCCACCCCCTTTTGGGGAATGGCCTTGCCGGGCATTACTGCTGCTGTTGCTGTTGCTGCTCGCCCTCGGCAGCCGGACGGCCGCCGTCACGGGGCTCGCGGGGTTCACGCGGCTCGCGGAACTCGCGCTGCTGGCGGGGCTCACGCGGCTGGCGGAACTCACGCTCGGCAGGCGCGGGGCGGTCGCTGCGCTCCATGCCGGCAGGACGCTCGGTCAGCGCCTTCAGCGACAGCTTGACACGACCCTTTTCGTCGGTCTCCATGACCTTGACCTTGATGATCTGGCCTTCCTGCAGGTAGTCGGCGACGCGCTCCACGCGCTCGTGGGCGATCTGGCTGATGTGCAGCAGACCGTCCTTGCCGGGCAGCAAGTTCACGAGAGCACCGAAGTCCAGGATCTTGGTGACCGGGCCTTCGTAGATCTTGCCGATTTCGACTTCGGCCGTGATCTCTTCGATGCGGCGCTTGGCTTCGTCGGCCTTGGCGGCATCGCTGGAGGCAATGGTGATGGTGCCGTCTTCGCCGATGTCGATCTGCGTGCCGGTCTCTTCGGTCAGCGCACGGATGGTGGAGCCGCCCTTGCCGATCACGTCACGGATCTTCTCGGGGTTGATCTTCATCGTGTACAGCTTGGGAGCGAAGGACGAGATCTCGGCCTTGGCTTCGCCCATGGCTTCCTGCATCTTGCCCAGGATGTGCATGCGCGCTTCCTTGGCCTGGGCCAGGGCGACCTGCATGATTTCCTTGGTGATGCCCTGGATCTTGATGTCCATCTGCAGTGCGGTGATGCCGCTGGTCGTGCCGGCCACCTTGAAGTCCATGTCGCCCAGGTGATCTTCATCGCCCAGGATGTCGGTCAGCACGGCGAAGCGGTTGTCTTCCTTGATCAGGCCCATGGCGATGCCGGCCACGTGGGCCTTCATCGGAACGCCTGCATCCATCATCGACAGGCAGCCGCCGCAGACCGAAGCCATGGACGAGGAGCCGTTGGACTCGGTGATTTCCGACACCACGCGGATGGTGTAGGGGAATTCTTCCTTGCTGGGCAGGCAGGCCGCCAGGGCGCGCTTGGCCAGACGGCCGTGGCCGATTTCGCGGCGCTTGGTCGAGCCCATGCGGCCCACTTCGCCGGTGGCAAAGGGAGGCATGTTGTAGTGGAACAGGAAGCGGTCCTCGAACTCGCCAGCCAGCGCGTCGATGCGTTGTGCATCGCGCTCGGTGCCCAGCGTGGACACGACCAGGGCCTGCGTCTCGCCGCGCGTGAACAGGGCCGAGCCGTGCGTGCGGGGCAGCACGGAGTTGCGGATTTCGATGGGGCGCACGGTGCGCGTGTCGCGGCCGTCGATGCGCGGCTCGCCGGCCAGGATCTGGCTGCGAACGATGCGTGCCTCGATGTCGAACAGCATGCCTTCGACCTTGACGCCGTCGAACTCCACGCCCTGGGCCGTCAGGCCAGCCTTCACGGCGGCGTAGGCTTCGCGGCAGGCTTGCGTGCGGCTTTGCTTGTTGCGGATCTGGTAGGCCGTGCGCAGGGCTTCGTCGCCCAGTGCCGCCACCTTGGCGATCAGCTCTTCATCCTTGGCTGGAGCGACCCAGTCCCAGACGGGCTTGCCGGCTTCGCGCACCAGCTCGTGG
>NZ_JAELTK010000081.1:0-28366 GCF_016428765.1 Delftia sp. ASV31 | reverse complement strand
TCAATGCACCGTCGGCCGAACGGCCGGCGCTGAGCGTGGCCTTGCTGCAGGGCAATATCCCGCAGGATGAGAAGTTCGAGGCCGGCAGCGGCATTCCGCTGGCGCTGGGCTGGTACGGGCGCGAGCTGCGCGCTGCCACCGCGCAACTGGTCGTGGCCCCTGAGACGGCCGTACCCCTGCTGCCCCAGCAACTGCCCGAGGAATACCTGGACCTGCTGCGCGAACCGTATCTGAAGAAGGACGGCCGGCAGGCAGCGCTGCTGGGCATTCCCCTGGGGTCGGAAGAGGCCGGCTACACGAACTCGGTCGTGGGCTGGCAGCGCGGCCAGATCCAGGACTACCAATACGACAAGCACCATCTGGTGCCCTTCGGGGAGTTCATCCCGCCGCTGTTTCGCTGGTTCACGCAGATGATGAACATACCGCTGGGCGACTTCAACCGCGGCGCGCTGGGCCAGCCCTCCATGGCCTGGGCCGGCGAGCGTCTGTCGCCCAACATCTGTTATGAGGATTTGTTTGGCGAGGAGCTGGGCGCGCATTTTGGCAACGCGGCGACGGCGCCGACGGTGCTGGTGAATTTCAGCAACATCGGATGGTTTGGCGACAGCGTGGCCATCGACCAGCATCTGGCCATCAGCCGCATGCGCGCGCTGGAATTCGAGCGCCCCATGCTGCGCGCCACCAACACCGGCGCCACGGTTGCCATCGATCACCGGGGTGTGGTCACGCAGGCGCTGGTGCCTTACGAGCGCGCCGTGCTGCAGGCCAGCGTGCAGGGGCGCGAGGCCTTGACGCCATTCGCGCGCTGGGTGCACGCGGCAGGACTGGTGCCGCTGTGCCTGGCTGCCTTGGCGGTGCTGACGGTGGCGTGGATCAGGCGCCGCAAGCGGCCGGTCCAGGGGCTGTAGCCAAGGCCCGCGACCTGGGTCGGCGTGGCTTTTGTGGCAGAGTTTTGATGCGGCCTCGGGGTTTTGTTGCAGTCTGGCAACGTTCAACCCCGATAATGCGCGGCTGCATGGTCCGCTGCGGGCCGCACCCATTCAGAGATAGAGGTGGCGTCAGTGCCGCCGTGGAGCAAGTTAGACAATGGCCGATTCTTTTTCGTATGAGCAACTGATCGCTTCGGGCGAAGGCAAGCTGTTTTCCGCAGACAGCGGACGTCTTCCCCTGCCTCCCATGTTGATGTTCGACCGCATCACGCACATCGACACCGATGGTGGCGCCCACGGCCTGGGCAAGATCGTCGCCGAACTCGATATCAAGCCTGATCTCTGGTTCTTCGATTGCCATTTCCGGGGCGATCCCGTCATGCCCGGCTGCCTGGGCCTGGACGCCATGTGGCAGTTGATCGGCTTTTACCTGACCTGGCTGCGCCTTCCCGGCCGTGGCCGCGCCCTGGGCGCCGGCGAGGTCAAGTTCACGGGCGAAGTGGGTCCTGACGTCAAGCTGGTGACCTACGAAATCAACATCAAGCGCGTGATCAAGCGCAAGCTCAACATGGCCATCGGCGATGCACGCCTTCTGGCCGATGGCAAGGAAATCTACGTGGCCAATGACCTGCGCGTGGGTCTGTTCCTGCGCGAGGGTGAAGGCCAGGGAACGGCAGCATGACCAAACGTCGCGTAGTCATCACCGGCGCGGGCATTGTCTCGTGCATCGGCAACGACCTCGATACCGTGGAGACCTCGCTGCGCGAGGGCCGCACGGGCATCAAGGCCATGCCGAAGTTCACCGAACTGGGCATGCGCAGCCAGGTGGCCGGTGTGCCGGAGATCGACGTCGAGGCACGGATCGATCGCAAGCAGCTGCGCTTCATGGGCGATGCGGCAGCCTATGCGCAGATCGCGCTGGAAGATGCCATCGCCCAGGCCGGCCTCACGCCCGAGCAGGTCAGCCATCCGCGCACGGGCCTGATCATGGGCTCGGGCGGCGGCTCGCCGGCCAACCAGATCGAGGCGGCCGACACATTGCGCGAGAAGGGCATTCGCCGCGTCGGTCCCTATCAGGTCACGCGCTGCATGAGCTCCACGGTGTCGGCCTGCCTGGCGACCAATTTCAAGGTCAAGGGCATCAACTACTCCATCACCTCGGCCTGCTCCACCTCGGCGCACTGCATCGGTGCTGCGGCACAGCAGATTGCCTGGGGCATGCAGGACGTGATGTTTGCCGGTGGCGGCGAAGAGCTGTCCTGGGGCATGGCCCTGCTGTTCGACGGCATGGGTGCCATGTCCAGCAAGCACAACGACCAGCCCGAAAAGGCTTCGCGCGCCTATGACGCCAACCGCGACGGTTTCGTGATCGCAGGCGGAGGCGGTGCCGTGGTGCTGGAAAGCCTGGAGCACGCCCAGGCCCGGGGCGCGAACATCCTGGCCGAAGTCGTGGGCTTTGGCGCCACCAGCGATGGCGAGGACATGGTCGCGCCCTCGGGCGACGGAGCCATCGCCTGCATGCAGCAGGCCCTTGAAGGCATCGAAGGCGGCGTGGACTACATCAACACCCACGGCACCTCCACGCCCGTGGGCGACATGCAGGAAGTGCGTGCCATGCGCGCGCTGTTCGGCGACCAGGTGCCGCCGTTCTCCTCCACCAAGTCGCTGACCGGCCACTCGCTGGGCGCGACCGGCGTGCAGGAAGCCATCTACTGCATGATCATGATGAACAAGGGCTTCATCGCAGGCTCGGTCAACGTGGACACGCCCGATCCGGCACTGGGCGACATGCCCCTGGTCACCCGCACGCGCGATGCGCGACTGAACACCGTGCTGTCCAACAGCTTCGGCTTCGGTGGAACGAACGCCTCGCTGGTGCTGCGCCGCTGGCAGGGCCAGTGAACACGCCCTGGTGTGTAAAAGGCGTGTCCTGAAGGAAAAAGCCCGCCTCCTGCGGGCTTTTTTACTGGTGAGCGCCGACAATGCCCAGGCCGGGCGGGAGGCTGCACCCCATGCTGCTGCCGGATCCCCGCCCCAGGAACAATGAAATTTTGCAAGGTTGAACCATGATTCTTGTCACAGGCGGCGCTGGCTTCATCGGCGCCAATTTCGTGCTGGACTGGCTGGCTGCCGGCGATGAGCCGGTGCTCAACGTGGACAAGCTCACCTACGCCGGCAACCTCAAAAGCCTGGAGAGCCTGCAAGGCGATGCGCGCCATGTCTTCGTGCAGGCCGACATCGGCGACGGCCAGACCCTGGCCCGTCTGCTGGCCGAGCACAGGCCGCGCGCCGTGGTCAACTTCGCGGCCGAGAGCCATGTGGACCGCTCCATCCATGGCCCCGAGGACTTCATCCAGACCAACGTGGTCGGCACCTTCCGCCTGCTCGAAGCGGTGCGTGGCTACTGGAGCGCGCTGGATGCCGAGGCCAAGGCGGCCTTCCGCTTCCTGCATGTGTCCACCGACGAGGTCTACGGCAGCCTGGCGCCTGCGGCACCGGCCTTCACCGAAGACCACCTCTACGAGCCCAACAGCCCGTACTCGGCCAGCAAGGCCGCCAGCGACCACCTGGTGCGCGCCTGGCACCACACCTACGGCCTGCCCGTGCTGACGACCAACTGCAGCAACAACTACGGCCCGCTGCATTTCCCCGAGAAGCTGATCCCGCTGATGATCGTCAACGCCCTGGCCGGCAAGCCTTTGCCCATCTATGGCGACGGCATGCAGGTGCGCGACTGGCTCTATGTGCGCGACCACTGCAGCGCCATCCGCCGCGTGCTGGAGGCCGGCAGGCTGGGTGACACCTACAACGTGGGCGGCTGGAACGAGAAGCCCAACGTCGAGATCGTGAACACCGTCTGCGCGCTGCTCGACGAGCTGCGTCCCAAGGCCGATGGCACCAGCTACAGCGCACAGATCACCTATGTGAAGGACCGCCCCGGCCATGACCGGCGCTATGCCATCGACGCGCGCAAGCTCGAACGCGAACTGGGCTGGAAGCCTGCCGAGACCTTCGAGACCGGCATCCGCAAGACCGTGCAGTGGTACCTGGACAACCCCGAATGGGTGGCCGATGTGCAGTCCGGCGCCTACCGCGAATGGGTCAGCCGCCAGTACACCGACGGAGCCGGCGCATGAAGCTGCTGCTGCTGGGCCGCAATGGCCAGGTGGGCTGGGAGCTGCAGCGCAGCCTGGCGCCACTGGGCGAACTGATTGCGCTGGACCGCCAGGGCGACGCCGGTGGCCAGGGCCTGTGCGGCGATCTCTCGCACCTCGATGAGCTTGCACGCACCGTGCGCGCTCTGCGTCCCGATGTCATCGTCAATGCCGCAGCCCACACGGCCGTGGACAAGGCCGAAAGCGAGCCTGACCAGGCGCGGCTGCTCAACGCGCTCGCACCCCAGGTGCTGGCCCGCGAGGCGGTGCAGACCGGTGCGCTGCTGGTGCACTACAGCACGGACTACGTCTTCGACGGCAGCGGCAGCGCCGCGCGCACGGAGACCGAGGCCACGGCGCCGCTGTCCGTCTATGGCAGCAGCAAGCTCGAAGGCGAGCAACTGATCCAGGCTTCGGGCTGCCGCCACCTGATCTTTCGCACCAGCTGGGTCTATGCGGCGCGCGGCGGCAACTTCGCCAAGACCATGCTGCGCCTGGCCCAGGAGCGTGAGGCACTGAGCGTGATCGACGACCAATGGGGCGCACCGACGGGCGCGGACCTCATCGCCGACGTCACGGCCCACGCCATTCGCCAGCTGCAGCGCCAACCCGGCGACCAGGGCCTGTACCACCTGGTGGCCGGTGGCGAGACCACCTGGCATGCCTACGCCAGCCATGTGATCGCCAAGGCGCGCGAACTCGCGCCCGAACGCCCCTGGAAGGTGCAGCGCATAGCTGCCGTGCCCACCAGCGCCTTTCCCACCCCGGCGCAGCGTCCGCACAATTCCCGCCTGAACACCGACCGGCTGCAGCAGACCTTCGGCCTGCGCCTGCCGCACTGGCAGGCCGGCGTGGACCGCATGCTGCAGGAAATCATCTGAGCGTGGCTGCGCGCTTCAGCAAGAACCCCAGGATCCAGGACATGAACCAGACACGCAAAGGCATCATCCTCGCGGGCGGCTCCGGCACCCGCCTGCACCCGGCCACGCTGGCCATCAGCAAGCAACTGCTGCCGGTCTACGACAAGCCCATGATCTACTACCCGCTGAGCGCCCTCATGCTCGCGGGCATCCGCGAAATCCTCGTGATCAGCACCCCGCAGGACACGCCGCGCTTCGAGCAATTGCTGGGCGACGGCTCGCAGTGGGGCCTGAAGCTGGAGTACGCCGTCCAGCCCAGCCCGGATGGCCTGGCCCAGGCCTTTTTGATCGCCGAAGACTTTCTGGCCGGCGCCCCCAGCGCCCTGGTGCTGGGCGACAACATCTACTACGGTCACGATTTCCCCCGCCTGCTCGAACGCGCTGACGCGCGCAGCGAAGGCGCCACGGTGTTTGCCTACCATGTGCAGGACCCGGAACGCTATGGCGTGGCCGAGTTCGATGCCCAGGGCCGGGTTCTTTCCCTGGAGGAAAAGCCCAAGCAGCCCAGGAGCAACTACGCGGTCACGGGCCTGTATTTCTACGACAACCAGGTGGTGGAACTGGCCAAGTCCATCAAGCCCTCGGCGCGCGGCGAGCTGGAAATCACCGACCTCAACCGCCTGTACCTGGACAAGGGCCAGCTCAATGTGGAGCTCATGGGTCGTGGCTACGCCTGGTTGGATACGGGCACGCACGACAGCCTGCTGGAAGCCGGCCAGTTCATCGCCACCTTGCAGCAGCGCCAGGGCCTGAAGGTGTCATGCCCCGAGGAGATCGCCTTCCGCCAGGGCTGGATAGACCGTGCCCAGCTCGAGACGCTGGGCCAGGCCTTGGCCAAGAATGGCTACGGCCAGTACCTGCTGCAGATCCTCAAGGAAAAGGTGCACGCATGAAGGCAACACCCCTGGCCATCCCCGAGGTGATGCTGATCGAGCCCAAGGTGTTTGGTGACGATCGCGGCTTCTTCCTCGAAAGCTTCAACCAGCAGGCCTTCAACCAGGCCACGGGCACGGACCACCAGTTCGTGCAGGACAACCACAGCCGCAGCAAGAAGGGCGTGTTGCGCGGCCTGCACTACCAGCTGCCGCCCCATGCCCAGGGCAAGCTGGTGCGCGTGGTGCGCGGCGCCGTGTTCGACGTGGCCGTGGACATCCGCAAGGGCTCGCCGACCTTCGGCCAATGGGTGGGCGCCGAGCTGACGGAAGACAACCACCGCCAGCTGTGGGTGCCCCCAGGCTTTGCCCACGGCTTCGTGGTGCTCAGCGACAGCGCCGACTTCCTCTACAAGGCCACGGCCTTCTACGCTCCCCAGGCCGATCGCGGCATTGCCTGGAATGACCCGGCCATCGGCGTGCAATGGCCGCAGCTCGATGTGGAGATGTCGCTGTCGGACAAGGATCTCAAGCAGCCGCTGCTGGCGGATGCCGAGCTGGCCTGAGCCGGTTCACATCTGGTCCGGCAGTACCCCGCCCGGCACGGCTTCCTCCAGAAAGCCGGCGATCAGCCGGGCCTGGCGGCGTTCGCGCAGGCAGTACAGGTATTCGGGCAGGCGCGGCACGGGGCCTGCGAAGGACAGGACGACGATGTCGGGGTGGGCCGAGGCTTCATGCCGGGCGAAGACGCTGATGCCCATGTCGCGGATCACGGCCTCGCGGATGGCTTCGCGGCTGGCGATTTCCATGATGTGGCGCGGTGCCAGGCCGGCGGCGGCCAGCATCTGTTCGGTGAGCTGGCGCGTCATGGAGCCGCGCTCGCGCAGGATCAGCGTGTCGTGCACCAGATCGGACGCCTGCACCATGGTGCGCTGCGCCAGCCGGTGGCTGCGGTGCACCAGCAGCGCCAGCGGGTCCTGGCCCAGCTCCACGCGCAGCAGGCGCGGATCACCTTCCAGGTGCGATGAGGTTGCCAGGTCCACCTGGTAGTCCACCAGCGCCTGCACCATCTGGCGCGAGTTGCCGCCCACGATGGCAACTTCCACCCGCTCGAAGCGCCGCTGGTAGCGCTTGACGATGTCCAGCACGTAGTAGGGCGCCGTCGCGCCTATGCGCAGCTGGCCCTGGCTGGCATCGCCCGAATGGCGCAGCGCCGACTCCAGCTGGATGGTCTGCAGCAGCAATTGCTCGACCTGGGGCAGCAGGCGCAAGCCGGCATCGGTGATGGAAAGCCGTCCGCCCTGGCGATGGAACAGCTCCACGCCGTAGTGCTCTTCCAGCGCGCGGATCTGGGTGGTCACGGTGGGCTGGCTCAGTGCGAGCTGGCGCGCGGCTTGCGTGATGCTGCCAAGGCGGGCGACCCAGAAAAAGGACTTGAGCTGCGTGACGAACATGGCGGGATTGGAGGCAGGGGGGCGGCTCCATATTTCACCATGTCGCCGCAGCCTGAAGGCCTGCGGTGGCCGGGTATGTCCCGGGAAAAAACTCCTGCGCCCAAAGGCACACTTCTTGCATACCAGTTTGCGTGCCAATTTGTGTGCCAGCTGATCATGGTTTTCGGCTGGTCTTGTGTCAGTGATTACTCGTGGTCAAGGAGCGCATCAATGGACATCCGCAACCCCTCGCCAGGTCTCTACAACGAAGATCTGGCACCCACCAGGGACCGCCGCTGGGGCGCCTTCAGCATCTTCAACGTCTGGACTTCGGACGTGCACAGCCTCTGGGGCTACTACCTGGCGGCCAGCCTGTTTCTGCTGTGCGGCAGCTTCGTCAATTTTCTGATCGCCATCGGCATCAGCTCCCTGGTCATCTTCTTTCTGATGAACCTGGTGGGCTATGCGGGTGAGAAGACCGGCGTGCCCTATCCGGTGCTGGCGCGTGCCTCGTTCGGTGTCTGGGGGGCGAATCTGGCGGCGCTTGTGCGCGCCGTCGTGGCCTGCTTCTGGTATGGCGCGCAGACGGCGGCCGCCTCGGGCGCCATGGTGGCGCTGCTGGTGCGCAATGACGCCCTGCTGTCCTTCCACCAGACCACGCACTGGCTGGGCCATTCGGGGCTGGAGGTGATCTGCTACGTGGTCATCTGGGCCTTGCAGCTGCTGATCATCCAAAGGGGCATGGAGACCGTGCGGCGATTCCAGGACTGGGCCGGGCCTGCCGTGTGGATCGCCATGCTGGTGCTGGCCATCGGCCTGTGCGTGAAGGCCGGCGGCTTCAGCTTCGACCACGGCATTCCCATGGATGTGCTGCTGGACAAAACCAAGGATGCGGGGGTGAGCGGCGCGCCGGGCAGCTTCTGGGCGCTGATGGCCGTGGGCGCGACCTGGATCACCTACTTTGCGGCGCTGTACCTGAACTTCTGCGACTTCTCGCGCTATGCGAAGAACAAGGAGGCGGTCGCCAAGGGCAACCTCTGGGGCCTGCCCGTGAACCTGATCGCGTTCTCGCTGGTGGCCGGCATCACCACGATTGCGGCCTTCAAGGTCTATGGCGAGGTGCTGCTGCACCCCGAGCAGATCTCGGCCAAGTTCGACAGCTGGGTGCTGGCCCTGCTGGCCGCCGTCACCTTTGCCGTGGCCACGCTGGGCATCAACGTGGTGGCCAACTTCGTCTCGGCGGCCTTCGATATTTCCAACGTGTTTCCCAAGCGCATCGACTTCAAGCGCGGCGGATACATCGCCGCACTGATCGCCCTGGCTCTCTACCCCTTTGCACCATGGGAGGGCGGCGCTGCCCACTTCGTGAACGCCATCGGCGCCACCATGGGGCCGCTGCTGGGCATCATCCTGGTGGACTACTACCTGGTGGCCAAGGGCAACATCAACGTGGCCGCGCTGTATGACGAGCATGGCGAATACCGCTACGAGGGCGGCTGGAACGTCAACGCGCTGATCGCCACCGGCATCGGCAGCGTGTTCTCCACCATCCTGCCCAACTTCACCAGCCTGCTGCCGGTCTGGTGGGGCACCTACGGCTGGTTCTTCGGCGTGCTGATCGGCGGCAGCGTGTACTGGGTGATGGCCACGCTGCGCCCGCGCCGCATTCCGGCCGCGGCCTGAGGAGGCTGCCATGTCCGAGCCACAGGATGTGCCGGCCACCGGGCCGGCCTTGATCGCCGAGCGCGTGATGCGCTCCATCGTCGAGCGCAAGCTGCGCCCTGGCGAACGCCTGGGCGAAAAGGAACTGGCCGAGGTCTTCGGCGTAAGCCGCACCATGGTGCGCGAGGCGCTGATGCAGCTGCAGGCGCGCGGCTTCGTCGAGGTGCGCTCGCGCCAGGGCTGGTACGTGGTCGAGCCCTCGTTCGAGGAAGCCCAGGAAACCTATGCCGCGCGCCGCGTGCTGGAGTCCGGCATGCTGCGCGACGCGGGCCGGCCGCTGCAGGCGGCCATACGCACGCTGCGCGAGCATGTGGCACAGGAGCGCGGCGCCATCGCCGAGGCCGACAACGCCGGCCAGCGCAGCGTGCTGCTGGCCGACTTCCACGTCTGCCTGGCCGAGCAGATGGGCAACCGCTTTCTCACGGCCATGATGGCCGACCTCTCGGCGCGCACCACCCTGGTGTCTGCGCTGTACCAGTCGCAGACCGAGGCCCAGCACTCCAATGCCGACCACGAGGCCATCGTCGATGCGCTGGCGGCCGGCGACATGGCGCGCGCCGAGCAACTGATGCGCGAGCACATCGACGCGCTGGCCGCGCGGCTGGATGAGAACCTTGCCCACCGCGCGCGCCTGCAGGACCGGCTGCTGGATGCGCTGCAGCCCCAGGCGGCCCAGGCCGCCCAGGCAACGCGCACAGGCAGGGGCAAGCCGCGCGGCTGAAGAGACGGGGTGGGCGATGGGGGGGCACCCAAATCCGCCAATACCCGCTTCGCCAAATTTCCGTTGTGTGACACGGGCGTTTCACCTGCGCTTCCTAAAGTGGGTGTCAGAGGTGGTGAACCTGCCACCTGTCCACGAACCCACAACGGAACTGCCACGCCATGCGCCACACCCTTGCCTCCCTGGGCCGCCGCCTCGCCATTGCCTCTGCGGCGCTGACCGTCGCCTCCTTCGCATCCCTGGCCCACGCGGCCAAGACCGAGCTGCTGGTCTACAGCGCGCTGGAAGCCGACCAGATCAAGGCCTACAAGAGCGGCTTCGAGAAGACCCATCCCGAGATCGAGCTCAAGTTCGTGCGTGACAGCACGGGCATCATCACGGCCCGCCTGCTGGCCGAGAAGGCCAATCCCCAGGCCGACGTGATCTGGGGCGTGGCCGCCACCTCGCTGATGCTGCTGGACAAGCAGGGCATGCTCCAGCCCTACGCGCCCAAGGGCCTGGACAAGGTGCGCGCCAACATGCGCGATCCGCGCGCCCAGCCGACCTGGGTGGGCATGGACCTGTGGTCCTCGGCCATCTGCTTCAACACCGTGGAAGCCGGCAAGCGCAAGCTGCCGGTGCCCGCCAGCTGGGCCGACCTGGTCAGGCCCGAGTTCAAGGGCACGATCACCATGCCCCACCCGGCCTCCAGCGGCACGGGCTACCTGATGGTCGCTGCCTGGCTGCAGATCATGGGCGAGGAAAAGGGCTGGGCCTACATGGACGGTCTGCACCAGAACATGGGCGTGTACACGCACAGCGGCTCCAAGCCCTGCCGCCAGGCGGGGGCCGGCGAGTTTCCCGTGGGCCTGAGCTTCGAGTACCGCGCCAGCAAGACCAAGAAGGACGGTGCGCCCATCGACATCGTCTTCCCGCAGGAAGGCCTGGGCTGGGACGTGGAGGCCACGGCCATCCTCAAGACCAGCAAAAAGCAGGAAGCCGCCAAGGCGCTGGCCGACTGGGCCGTCACGCCAGAGGCCAACAAGCTGTACGCCGCCAACTTCGCCGTGCTGGCCTTGCCCGAGGCGCAGGAGAAGCTGGAGTTCATTCCCGCCGATCTGGAAAAGCGGTTGGCGAAGAACGATTTCAACTGGGCCGCCGATAACCGCGACCGCATCCTGGCCGAGTGGAGCCGCCGCTACGAAGCCAAGGCAGAGAAAAAGTAAGCCGGAGCCACGCCATGCTGCGCATAGACCATATCGCCAAGCGCTACCGCGAGCAGCAGGTGCTGCGCGGCATTGACCTGAATGTGGAGGCGGGCGAGTTCGTCAGTCTGCTCGGCCCTTCGGGCTGCGGCAAGACCACGCTGCTGCGCATCGTCTGCGGCATCGACATGCCTGACGAGGGCAGGGTGCTGTTCCAGGGCGATGACATCACGCGCTGGCCAGCCGCACGCCGTGGCTTTGGCGTGGTGTTCCAGAGCTATGCGCTGTTTCCCAATCTCACGGCCGCGCAGAACGTGGCCTTCGGGCTGAACGGGCAGCCTGCGGCGCAGGCGCGCGAGCGTGTGGCCGAGATGCTGTCCCTGGTGGGCCTGGGCGCGCAGGCCCAGCGCTACCCCGCCCAGCTGTCGGGCGGCCAGCAGCAGCGCGTGGCGCTGGCCCGTGCGCTGGCGCCCCGGCCGCGCCTGCTGCTGCTCGACGAGCCGCTGTCCGCGCTCGATGCCCAGGTGCGCACCGAGCTGCGCAGCGAGATCCGCCAGCTGCAGCGCCAGCTGGGCATTGCCTCCATCATGGTCACGCACGACCAGGAAGAGGCCTTGTCCATGGCCGACCGCGTGGTGCTCATGCACCAGGGCCGCATCGAGCAGCAGGGCTCGCCCGAGCAGCTCTATGCCCGGCCCGTGAGCCAGTTCGCGGCCGGCTTCGTGGGCCGCATGAACCTGCTGCCGGCCACGGCCGAATCGGCGGACCAGGTGCGCATCGGCGAGGCCAGCCTGCGCTGCGCGCTGGCCGGTTTCGAGCCTGGCGCTGCCCTGCTGGTGGGCGTGCGGCCCGAGAGCGTGGTGCTGCACCCGGCCCAGCCCACGGCATTGGCCAACCTGTTCCGCGCCCGCGTGGTGGAGACCTCCTTCCTGGGATCGATGGCCCTGGTGCGCCTGTTCAGCCCCACGCTGCAATGCCAGGTTGACGCCCAGTGGCCCCTGCGCCACGACGTGGGCCTGCCCGACTGGCTGCAGGGCGAGGTGCTGATGGAGCTGCCCGCCGCCGCGCTGCAGCCGCTGGCGGCGCCCGACGTGAGGAAGGCCGCATGAGCGCGCATCCCATGGACACGGCCATTTCCGTGCCCGTCCCCGTCCCCGTGCCGGTGGACCGCTCCGCTCCCGCCCGCCGCAGCGTGCCTGCAGGGCCCGTGCGTCCGCGGGGGCGCAGCGCAGGCTGGGAGCGCTGGTGGCTGGGCGCCCTGGTGCTGGGCGCACTGGCCTGGCTGCTGGCCACCATCGCCCTGCCGGTCGCCAGCCTGCTGGGCAGGAGTTTCTGGGACGATGCGGGCCGCTTCACGGGCCTGGCCCAGTTCATCACCTATGCGCGCATGCCGGGCGTGGCGCAATCGCTGTTCAACAGCCTGTGGCTGTCGGCCGTGAGCAGCACGGTCTGCGTGCTGCTGGCCTATGTCTACGCCTATGGCGTGGTGCGCAGCTGCATGCCGCTGGCGCGCTGGTTCCGGGGCCTGGCCCTGGTGCCGCTGCTGGCGCCTTCGCTGCTCATGGCCATCAGCCTGATCTACCTGTTCGGCAGCCAGGGCCTGCTCAAGGGCTGGCTGCAGGGGGGCTCGGCCTACGGGCCCTTCGGCATCATCGTGGGCTCGGTGCTCTGGACCTTTCCGCATGCGCTGATGATCCTGTGCACCACGCTGGCCTCGGGCGATGCGCGCCTGTACGAGGCGGCCGCCACGCTGGGCGCCAGCCGCTGGCGCAGCTTCCGCCAGGTCACGCTGCCGGCCAGCCGCTACGGGCTGATGATTTCGTGGATCGTGGTCTTCGTGCTCGTGGTGACCGACTTCGGCGTGCCCAAGGTCATTGGCGGCAACACGGCCATGCTGGCCACCGATATCTACAAGCAGGTCATAGGCCAGCAAAAGCTGTCCATGGGTGCCGTGGTGGCCATGCTGCTGCTGGTGCCGGCCGGCCTGGCCTTTGCGGCAGAGCGCCATTTGCGTGCGCGCCAGGCGGCGACCATGGGCGTGCGCTCCGTGCCGCTGGTGCCCCAGCCCCATGCGCCGCTGGACCGCGCGCTGCTTGCGTACTGCGCGCTGGTGGCGCTGGCGCTGCTGGCCGTCATGGGTACGGCCGTGCTGGCCTCCCTGGTCAGCTACTGGCCCTACAACCTCACGCTGACGTTCAAGAACTACCGCTTCGACATGATGGACGGCGGCGGCTGGGCCAGCTATGGCAACTCGCTGTCCATGGCGCTGGCCACGGCGGTGGTGGGGGCGGTGCTGAGTTTTGTGACCGCCTACCTGGTGGCCAAGCCCCAGCGCTGGGCACGCACGCGCCAGTGGCTGCATGCCGTGGCCACGCTGCCCATGGCCGTGCCGGGGCTGGCGCTGGGCCTGGGCTACATCCTGTTCTTCAATGCCCAGGGCAATCCGCTGCACTTCCTGTACGGCAGCATGGCCATCCTGGTGCTGTGTTCGGTGGCGCATTTCTTCTCGGTGGCGCACATCACGCAACTGGCCGCGCTGCAGCAGCTCGATGCCGAATACGAGCGCGTGGCCGATTCCCTGGGCGTGGCCTTCTGGACGCTGCTGTGGCGCGTGCACCTGCCGGTGTGCATGCCCGTAGTGATGCAGGTGGCCGGTTACTTCTTCGTCAACGCCATGACCACGGTGTCGGCCGTGGTGTTCCTCTACTCGCCCGAGACCACGCTGGCCTCGGTGGCGGTGCTGGCCATGGACGACGCGGGCGACACCGCGCCCGCCGCCGCCATGGCCACGCTGATCTTTGCCACCGCCGCCACGGGGCGGCTGCTGATCGCGGCGCTGGATGCCTGGGTGCAGCGGCGCACGCAGCGCTGGCGCCAGCGCTGATTCCTTCTCTCTTCCTCCCTCCGTTTTTTTCTCATGAAGAACTACGACCTGATCGTGGTGGGGGCCGGCATTGTCGGCCTGGCCCACGCCTATGCGGCTGCGCGCCGTGGCCGCAGCGTGCTTGTCATCGAGCGCGACGCGGCCTGCATCTCCGCCTCCATCCGCAACTTCGGCTTTGTGACCGTCACGGGCCAGCAGGCCGGTGCCCACTGGCGGCGTGCCATGCGCTCGCGCGACACCTGGGCCGAGATCGCGCCGCAGGCCGGCATCGAGGTCGTGCACCGCGGCCTGTGGCTGACGGCGCGCCGCCCCAGCGCCGAGGCCGTGCTCCACGCCTTCCTGAGCACCGCCATGGGCGAGCGCTGCGAGCTGCTCACGCCGGCCCAGGCCGCCGAACGCCACCCGGCACTGCGCACCGAAGACCTCAGCGCCGTGCTCTACAGCCCGCATGAGCTGCGCGTGGAGTCGCGCACAGCCATTGCCAGGTTGGCGCAGTGGCTGGAGCAGGCCATGGGCGTGGATTTCCGCTTCGGCGAGGCCGTGCTCGAGGTGGCGGCACCCCGGGTGCGCAGCGCCCGCGCCAGCTACCACGGCGAACGCGTGGTGGTCTGCAACAACGCCGACCCGGGCGGCCTGTTCGCCGGCCTGTGGACGCCGCACCGCATCCAGCTGTGCCAGCTTCAGATGCTGCGCGTGCGGCCGCAGCCGGGCTTTCGGCTCAAGGGCTCGGTCATGGGTGACCTGAGCATGGTCAGATACGAGGGCTACAGCGCCCTGCCCGAAGCCGCCGCGCTGCGCGCCGAACTGGAGCGGGAGGAGGGCGAGAGCCTGGCCCACGGCATCCACCTGATCGCCGTGCAAAGCGCGGACGGCAGCCTGGTGGTGGGCGACTCCCACCACTACGGAGCAGCGCCCCCGCCTTTTGCCAGCGAAGCCGTGGACCGGCTGATGCTGCGCCACATGAACGAGGCCCTGAACCTGCGCGATGCGCAGGTGGTGGAGCGCTGGGTGGGCGTCTACCCGAGTGCGCAGGACGCGCCCTGCGTGGTGCATGCGCCCGACGAGGCCACGCGCGTGGTCGCTGTGACGGGTGGGTCCGGCGCGAGCACGGCGTTCGGTCTGGCCGAGGAGGTCTGGAGCGCGTGGTGAGCGGCAGCCGGCCTACTGGCCGAACATCACCCACAGCAGCGCCAGCACCATGATCGTGGCCAGCACGGCCAGCGTGATCTTGAGGGCGCTGTAGGGGCGCTCGCCCGCGATCTGGCCCGTGTAGCCGTTGGCGATGATCTGGAAGGTCCTGCTGCCGTAGGTGTAGCCCACCAGCCAGACCGGCACGAGGATGTGCTTGAAGGTGCGGCCCTGGTACTCGCGCTGCATCTGCAGGTTGCGGTAGGTGTCGCCGGGCACCTGGCGCGCGCACAGGGCGCGCAGCTGCTCGTCCATGTCCTGCACGTTGACCTGGGCGGCCTTGCCCAGGTCGATCTGGTAGCGCTCCACGGTCCAGCCGCGCACGAATTCCGGCGTGTAGGGCTTGAGGTCGGTGGTGGTGGGAAAGGGCTCCACCTGGCGCAGCAGGTTGGCGTGCACGCCCACGGTGCCGGGCACCAGTTCGTCGTCGAAGAAATGAGCGAGGCTGCCCGAGGCAGGCTCCCAGCGCACATGGCGTACCTGGCGCGTCTGCACGTTGCCGTTGCTGTCGCGGTAGGACTCGGTGGTGTAGTAGTAGAAGCCCGCCTCGGCCTGCCAGTCGGCGCTGGCGTGGGCGTCGAAGGTCCAGTAGGGCAGGTAGACGCCGTGCAGCGTGTCGGTCAGCGCGGCGGACTTCAGGCGGTTGGGCGCGAACCAGCGGCTGCCGTACCACTGGCGGATGCGGTCGCGGATCTGGCCGTCGCTGATCTTGAAGGGCAGGATGCTCTGCGGCGTGATGGCATCGCCCTGGTCCTCATGGGCGACGATGGAGGGCGAGCCACAGAAGTCGCAGCGCTGGGCCACGGTGCGGTTCACGAAGACCGAGATCGCGCGGCAGTTCTGGCACTGGACCTCGTAGCGGTCCTCCGTGCCCCAGCCCCGGCCGGATTGGGGGTTGCGCAGCGCCTCGGCCAAGTCCTGCTCGACCACATCGCGGCCCAGTTCCTCGCGCGTTTCCTCGCTCCAGGGCACCGTGGTGCCGCAGTACGGGCACTTGAGCGCCTGGGCCTGGGCATTCCATTCGAGGTTGGCGCCGCATTCGGGGCAGGGGTGCTTGCGCACCATGGCCGGCGCGGCGGCTGCGGCCTCCCAGGAACCGGAGGCGGGGGAAGTCGAGGTGCTGGAGGAACTGGAGGAGGGCGCGCTCACGGCATCGGTCCTGGAAAACGGGACGCGGCGCCAGGCAGGGCCTGGCGCCGCAAAGGGTCAAACCACGGAAATGTCAGCCGCGCAGGAAGTCATCGAGTGCGGCTTGCGCAATGCGCCACTGGCTGCCGATCTGGCGCGCCTTGAGGTTGCCGGCCTGGATCTCGGCCAGCACATCGGCCTCGCTCACACCCAGCACCTGGGCCGCCTGCGCCGGGGTCAGCACCTGCAGTCCACCGGCGGCGGGCGCTGCGGGGGCCTGGGCCGCCTGTGCGGCAGCGGGCGAGAACGGATCGGACGCCTGGCCCTGGCCGGCCGGTGCGCCACCGCCACCGCCGTTTTGCATGCTCTTCATCATCTCTTGCGCCATGCCGAAGCCCATGGCCATGGTGGCGGGCAGGGTGGCTGCGGCAGCACCTTCGCCGCCCGTGGTCATGGCCTGGCCCATCTGGTATTTGACGTAGTCGTTGAGGTTGCCGATGGCCGTCATGCTGGAGCGCTTGTCGATGGCCTGCTCCACCTCGGGCGGCACGGACACGTTCTCCAGCACGAAGCTGGTGATCTCCAGGCCGTACTTGTCTGTCATGGCCGGGTTGATCAGCGGCAGCAGCGCATCGCCCAGCTCGCCATAGCGCTGGGCCACGTCCAGCACGGGCACCTGGGCCTTGGCCAGCGACTCGGTGAACACGCTGATGATGCGCGAGCGCATGGTGTCGGCGAACTCGTCGATGCGGAAGTTCTGGTCCGTGCCCGCCACTTCCTTGAGGAACTTGGCCGGCTCGACGATGCGGAAGTCGTAGGTGCCGAAGGCGCGCAGGCGCACGGCGCCGAAGTCCTTGTCGCGCACCATCACGGGGTTGGAGGTGCCCCACTTGTTGCCCGTGAACAGCCGCGTGTTGATGAAGTAGACATCACACTTGAACGGCGAATTGAAGCCGTACTTCCAGCCCTGGATGGTGGACAGGATGGGAATGTTCTGCGTGGTCAGCGTGTGCTTGCCGGGGCTGAACAGGTCGGCGTACTGGCCGGCCGAGACGAACTGCACCTGCTGCGACTCGCGCACGATGAGCTGGGCGCCGTTCTTGATTTCCTTGTCGTCATCGGGCCAGCGGTAGGAGAGCGTGTCGCGCGAGTCATCGGTCCACTCGATGATCTCTATCAGTTGCTTGGTGATGATGTTCATCAGGTTCATGGCAGGCTCCGGGGCGGTGGTGGTCCACGACAAAAAAGGTCAATGGGCCATTCTAGGGGGCGTGCATGGCGGCGTGGCGAACGGTCTCCGGCCGCTGCCCTGGTGAATTGTCAAAAAATGATCCGGATGCGTCGTGCAAGGCGGGCCTTCGGGTCTTCGCGCGCCACGGCCTTTGCCGGCATGTGTCGCCTGCTCCGTTTTTTGATGCAGATCGCCCTGTGGAGCGTCTGCCGTGGGGCCGCAGGCCCGCGCCACGGCGCAGGGCCGGGCGGCGCCTTAAAATCGTCGTTTGCGCGGCGCGAGCCGCCTCTCATTCACCGGCGCGGCCCCGGCCTGCGTGCGACGCCTGAAACAAGTCATGCTCACTTTCCAACAAATCATCCTCAAGCTGCAGTCCTACTGGGCCGACCAGGGCTGCGCGCTGCTCCAGCCCTATGACATGGAAGTGGGCGCGGGCACCTCGCACACCGCCACCTTCCTGCGCGCCCTGGGCCCCGAGCCCTGGAAGGCCGCCTACGTGCAGCCCAGCCGCCGCCCCAAGGACGGCCGCTATGGCGACAACCCCAACCGCCTGCAGCACTACTACCAGTTCCAGGTGGTGCTCAAGCCTGCGCCCGACAACATCCTGGAGCTGTACCTGGGCTCGCTCGAAGCCCTGGGGTTCGACCTGAAGAAGAACGACATCCGCTTCGTCGAGGACGACTGGGAGAACCCCACGCTGGGCGCCTGGGGCCTGGGCTGGGAAGTCTGGCTCAACGGCATGGAGGTGACGCAGTTCACCTACTTCCAGCAGGTCGGCGGCATCGACTGCAAGCCCGCCACTGGCGAAATCACCTACGGCCTGGAGCGCCTGGCCATGTACCTGCAGGGCGTGGACAACGTCTACAACCTGACCTGGACCGAGGGCCTGAGCTACGGCGACGTCTACCATCAAAACGAGGTGGAGCAGTCCACCTACAACTTCGAGCATTCGGACGCCGACTTCCTGTTCACCGCCTTCGGCGCCTACGAAAAGCAGGCCAACCACCTGATCGGCGAACAGCTGGCGCTGCCGGCCTACGAGCAGGTGCTCAAGGCCGCCCACACCTTCAACCTGCTCGATGCGCGCGGCGCCATCAGCGTGACGGAGCGTGCCGCCTACATCGGCCGCATCCGCAACCTGGCCCGCGCCGTGGCCAAGGCCTATATGGACAGCCGTGCACGCCTGGGCTTCCCCATGGCGCCCAAGGCCCATGCCGACGAAGTGCTGGCCGAGCTGGCCAAGGCCGCCGAACAACAGGGCAAGAAGGCCGCCTGAGGCGGACACCGCTGCACCGAGAGAACACCAGACCATGAACGCATCGAATCTTCTTGTTGAACTGTTTGTCGAAGAGCTGCCCCCGAAGGCGCTGCAAAAGCTGGGCGACGCCTTTGCCGGCGTGCTGTTCGAGCAGCTCAAGGCCCAGGGCCTGCTGGCCTCCAGCGAAGCGCGCCTGACGGCCTATGCCTCGCCGCGCCGCCTGGCCGCCCACATCACCGAAGTCCTGCCCCAGGCCGAGGACAAGGCCGTGTCGCAAAAGCTCATGCCCGTCTCCGTGGGCCTGGACGCCGACGGCAAGCCCACGCCCGCCCTGATCAAGAAGCTGGCCGCCCTGGGTGCCGGCGAAGAAGCCGTTGCCGGCCTGACCCGTCAGGGCGAAGGCAAGGCCGAGGCCCTGTTCCACGCCTCCACCGTGCGCGGCGTGATGCTGGCCGATGGCGTGCAAAAGGCGCTGGACGAAGCCATTGCCAAGCTGCCCATCCCCAAGGTCATGCGCTACCAGCTGGCCGACGGCTGGAGCAGTGTCCATTTCGTGCGCCCGGCCCATGGCCTGGTGGTGCTGCACGGCACCGAGGTGCTGATCGGCGTCAAAGCCCTGGGCCTGACGGCCGGCACGGCCACGCATGGCCACCGCTTCGAGGCGGCGGTCGATCCCGTGGTCATCCGCTCCGCCGATGACTACGCCGCGCAGCTGCGCGAGGAAGGCGCCGTCATCGCCAGCTTCGCCGAGCGCCGTGCCGAGATCGCGCGCCAGCTGCAGGCCGCTGCCGAGCGCCTGGGCGGCGGTGTGCGTCCCATCGAGGACGAGGCCCTGCTGGACGAGGTCACGGCCCTGGTCGAGCGTCCCAATGTGCTGGTCTGCGAGTTCGAGAAGGAATTCCTCGACGTGCCGCAGGAATGCCTGATCCTCACCATGAAGGCCAACCAGAAGTACTTCCCGCTGCTGGACGCCGCCGGCAAGCTGACCCACCAGTTCCTGGTGGTCAGCAACATCAGCCCCCAGGATGCCAGCGCCGTCATCGGCGGCAACGAACGCGTGGTGCGCCCGCGCCTGGCCGACGCCAAGTTCTTCTTCGACCAGGACCGCAAGAAGACCCTGGCCTCACGCGTGGACGGGCTGGGCAAGGTGGTCTACCACAACAAGCTCGGCACCCAGGGCGAGCGCGTGGAGCGCGTGCGCTCCATCGCCAAGAGCATTGCCCGCCAGCTGGGCGATACGGGCCTGGCCCAGCAGGCCGACCTGGCCGCGCAACTGGCCAAGACCGACCTCGTGACCGACATGGTGGGCGAGTTCCCCGAGCTGCAGGGCACCATGGGCCGCTACTACGCGCTCAACGACGGCCTGGACGTGGCCGTGGCCGATGCCATCGAGGACCACTACAAGCCGCGCTTTGCGGGCGACGAACTGCCGCGCGGCAACGCCGGCGTGGTCGTGGCCCTGGCCGACAAGCTGGAAACCCTGGTCGGCATGTTCGGCATCGGCAACCTGCCCACGGGCGACCGCGACCCGTTCGCGCTGCGCCGCCACGCACTGGGCGTGATCCGCATGCTGGTCGAGAAGGACCTGGCGCTGGACCTGGAAACCCTGCTGGTCAGCGTGCTGCCTGCCTTCGGCGACAAGATCGAGGACGCCACGCCCCAGCTGGCCGACTTCATCTACGACCGCCTGGCCGGCAACCTGCGCGAGCAGGGCTTCTCGGCCCAGGAAGTGGACTCCGTGCTGGCCCTGCGCCCGCAGCGCCTGTCCGACGTGCAAAAGCGCCTGGAAGCCGTGCGCGCCTTCGGCGAGCTGCCCGAGGCACCGGCCCTGGCCGCCGCCAACAAGCGCGTGGGCAACATCCTCAAGAAGGCCGACCAGGCTGTGCAAGCCCACGTCGACGCGGCCGTGCTGGCCGAGGTGGCAGAGAAGGACCTGTACGCGGCCCTGCAATCGGTGGCGCCCAAGGCACAGCAGCAGTTTGCTGCCGGCGACTACACGGCCAGCCTGCAGACCCTGGCCGCGCTGCGCGCCCCGGTCGATGCCTTCTTCGAGCATGTGATGGTCAACGCCGAAGACCCGGCCCTCAAGGCCAACCGCCTGGGCCTGCTGGCCACGTTGCACGAAGCCATGAACCGCGTGGCGGACCTTTCGCGACTGGCGTAAATGGAGCACCCCCTGAGGCGCTTCGCGCCTTCCCCCTCTCTACTTGCTTCGCAAGGGAGGGGGACGACACCCTCGGTGCGGGGCGGCCCTTCCTCGGTGTCCCTCGTCTTGGGACGCGCGCAATTGAGTTCTGACATTCTTGGGACCCGACCATGAAAATTGCGATCCTGGACCGTGACGGAACCCTCAACCAGATCGGTGAGGAGGGCTTCATCGGCTCTGCCGAGGCCTGGAAGGCCCAGCGCGGGGCGCTGGAAGCCGTGGCGCGCCTGAACCGGGCCGGCTGGCATGTGGTGGTCGCCACCAACCAGCCAGGCCTGGGCCGGGGCCTGTTCGACGTGACCGAGCTCAATGCCGTGCACGCGCGCATGCACCGCGAAATGGCGGCGGCAGGCGCGCGCGTCGATGCGGTTTTCTACTGCCCCCATGCGCCGGACGAAGAATGCCATTGCCGCAAGCCCGGCACGGCGCTGTTCGAGCAGATTGCCGAGCGCTTCGGCGTCGAGGGGCACCAGCTGTGGGTCATCGGTTCCTGCGTGGCCCACCTGCAGGCCGGCGCCGCCATGGGCGCGCGCCTGCACCTGGTCTGCACGGGCGCCAGCGCCGGAGTGTCTCTGGACGGGGCGCTGCCGCCTGGACTGCCGCCCGGCACCCAGCGCCATGCCAGCCTGGCCGCGCTGGCCGATGCGCTGGTTCCGGCAGATGCCGCACCCGCTCCCTGAACGCCTGAACGCCCGAACGGCGCTTTGCCCATGCGCCGCCGGCCTGCGCACAATGCTATCTTTGTGAATTCCGATTCCTGAGGGCGCAAGGACCGGGCCTGCCGCCCGGCCGCTGCGCCGCTTTCTGCACCACACTGCCGCCATGTCCCTGATCCGCTCCACCCTCCACATGCTCTGGATGGGCATCACCGTGATCCCCTACACCCTGGCCGTGCTGCTCACGCGCTGGCTGGGCGGCGGGCCGCGCCGCGTCTATGCCGTGGCGCGCGCCTGGCTCAAGCTGTCGGTGGACAGCGCCCGCGTCATCATGGGCGTGCGCCACCGCGTGCAGGGCATGGAGAACCTGCCCACCGACCCCAAGCAGGGCGTGGTGCTGCTGGTCAAGCACCAGTCCACCTACGAGACCTTCCTCATGCCGGCGATCATGCCGCGCCCGCTGGCCTATGTGTTCAAGAAGGAGCTGCTCATGGTGCCCTTCTTCGGCTGGTCCATCGGCAGCATGGACATGATCCACATCGACCGCAAGCACGGCTCGCGCGCCTTCCACAAGGTGGTCGAGCAGGGCAAGCGCCTGCTGGGCCAGGGCACCTGGGTGATCATGTTTCCCGAAGGCACGCGCATCCCGCGCGGCCAAAGGGGCGAGTACAAGACCGGCGCCACGCGCCTGGCCATCATGACCGGCGTGCCCGTCGTGCCCGTGGCCGTCACCTCGGCCAAGTGCTGGCCGCGCAAGGCCTTCATCAAGACGCCGGGCGTGGTCGATGTCTCCATCGGCAAGCCCATTCCTTCCGTGGGCCGCAAGCACGAGGAGCTGATGGTGGAAGTCGAAAACTGGATCGAGGCCGAAATGCAGCGCCTCGACCCCGAGGCCTACCGCGCCTGAGGCGCCGGAGAGCGGCATGGCGGACCCGGCGCAGCGCAGTTGGGATTGGCTGCTGCCACCTGCCGTGCAAACGCAGGATGGCGGGCTGAAGCCGCGCCGTGACAGGGCTGCTGCCCCCGCCCAGCCTTCGTCCGCGCCTCTTCCTCCTTCTCCTCCATCTCTCCCATCTCCATCCACCATCCCCGAGCCCAGTCCCCGCATCCACCCGGAGGCCAACCAGCAGGCGGTCCTCCAGGGGCAGGTGCTGCATTACCGGCTGCAGCGCTCGCGCCGGCGCACCATAGGCTTCACCATCGGCGCGCAGGGGCTGGTGGTCAGCGCGCCTGCCTGGGTCAACATGGCTGCCATCGCGCAGGCGCTGGAGGCGAAATCGGGCTGGATACTGCGCAAGCTGCATGAGGCCGGCCAGCGCCAGCAAGCCCAGCAGGCGGCACGCATCCGCTGGGGGCACGGCGCAGAGATCGGCTATCTGGGCCGCCCCTTGCAGCTGTGCCTGACCGGTGGCGAAACCCAGCCTCTGCGCACGCGCCAGGTACACCGTGAACAGGCGGCCGACGGCAGCCAGTCCCTGCACCTGCCGCTGGCGCCCGGGGCATCGGCCGCCGAGGTGCGCGCCTGCGTGCAGGCCTGGATGCTGCGCGAGGCGCGCTCCTGGTTCACGGCCAGCCTGCAGCGCCACGCGCCGCTCCTGGGCGTGCAGTGGACCAGCCTGAGACTGACCAGCGCAAGCACGCGCTGGGGCAGTGCCAACACGGCCGGCGCCATCCGGCTGAACTGGCGGCTCATGCAGCACGCGCCCGAGGTTATCGACTACGTGGTCGTGCACGAGCTGTCCCACCTGCGGTACATGGACCACAGCCCGCGCTTCTGGGCCACGGTGGCCAGCGTGATGCCGGGCTGGGAGGCGCAGCGCCAGGTGCTGCGTGACAAGCTGCTGCCGCCCTGGGAGTAGGCGATCCGGGCACCTGCGAGCCGGCGCCAGTCGGGCTGGACGGTTATTCTTGCCGGGCACACAACCGCGTCCTATCAAGAAAGCCAATCCATGTCCGCAAGCGCTCCCGTTCCCGCAGCCATTCCCCTGACCGTCCAGCCCGCACAGGGCTATGCAGGCGACATTCCTCCCGAACTCGCCTGGCAATGGCAGCAATCCGGCGAAGCCGTGCTGGTCGACGTGCGCACCGATGCAGAGCGCGACTGGGTGGGCCGCGTACCGGGCGCCGTGGCCGTGGCCTGGAAGCAGTGGCCGTCCATGGCGATGAACCCCGATTTCGACAGCCAGCTGCGCGCCGCCGTGCCTGAAGGCGGCAAGGTGGTCCTGCTGTGCCGCAGCGGCGTGCGCTCGGTGGCCGCTGCCCAGCGCGCAGCGCAACTGGGCATCGAGGCCTACAACATCCTCGAAGGCTTCGAGGGCGATGTGGACGCCAACGGCCAGCGCGGCCATGTCGGCGGCTGGCGCCTGCGCGGCCTGCCCTGGCGCCAGTAAGCCGGCGCCGGCCTGGCGTCGTTCAGAGCTGCGGCTCCGCGAATCCCAGCGCCGCCGCCCGGGCGGCCACCATGTCCACCAGGGCCTGGGCCGGTCCTGACAGCGTGGCCTGCGAGCGCATGGCCAGCAGCAGCCGGCGCCGGGTGTTGAGCGCCCCCAGCGGGCGCAGCCGCAGTGCCCGCGCGGCCAGGTGCGGCGCGGTGGCCGCGCGCGGCAGGATGGCCAGGCCCAGACCCACCGAGACCATGTGGCACATGGCGTCGAAGCTGCGCACCTGGATGCGGATCCGCACAGGCCGGTTGATGGATTCGGCCTCGGCCGCAATGCGCCGCATCAGCGAGGTGGAGCGGGCCAGGCTCACGAAGTCGTGGTCCAGCACGGTGGCCAGGGGCACGGGGGAGGCGTCGTCCGTGTCCAGCGCATGGCCGCGCGGCATGACCAGCACCAGCTCGTCCACATCGCAGACCTGGGTGCTCAGCCCTTCCAGGGGCGTGTTCTCCCCGATGATGGCCAGCTCGGCCACGCCGCTGAGCACGGCGCGCACGGACTCCTCGCTCAGCGCGTCTTCCAGGTCCACCGAGACACCTGGGTGGGCGGCCATGAAGTCGGCCAGCAGCCGGGGCAGAAAGCCTGCAAATGCGGAGTTGTTGGCCCACAGGCGCAACTGGCCCGTGGCGCCGCTGCGAAAGTCGTCCATGGCCAGGGCCAGGTGCTCCAGCCGGGCCACCACGTCCACGGCATGGTGGTACATGCTCTGACCGGCGGGCGTGGGCGTGACGCCGCGCTTGCTGCGCACCAGCAGGGTCACGCCGCAGTGCTGCTCCAGCTCGGCCACCCGCTTGCTGGCGGCCGCCAGCGACAGCCCCAGCGTGCGCGAGCCGGCCGTCAGGCTGCCGGCATCGACCACGGCCACATACAGGCGCAGCGTCAGCAGATCGAATCGGTGCAGGTTGATCATTCCCATCCTCCACCGCAGACGAAGGATGGATCAACGAGATACGGCTGTTCGGCCGCGTGCAGGCCCGCAAGAATGCGCCGGTACAAAGAGAACATGGAGACAAGCATGAATCGACGCATTGTGCTGCAGGCCGCCGGCCTGGCAGCGGCCGCCCTGCTGGGCGCAGGAACCGTCCAGGCCCAGGCCTTTCCAACCAAGTCCATCACCCTCGTGGTTCCCAATCCGCCCGGCGGCGTGGTGGACACGGCGGCACGCCTGGCGTCCGACCCGCTGTCGCGCCTGCTGGGGCAGTCGGTGGTGGTGGACAACCGGGGCGGCGCCAGCGGCAACATCGCCTACCAGATGGTGGCCCGGTCGCCCAAGGACGGCTACACGCTGCTGGCCTCGTATTCGGCCTACCACGTGGGCAATCCGGCACTGTTCCCCAAGCTGCCCTGGGCGCAGTCCGAGCTGGCGCCCGTGGGGCTGATCGTGGCCGCCACCAATGTCATCGCCGTTCATCCTTCGGTGCCGGCGAACAATCTGCAGGAGTTCATTGCCTATCTGCGCAAGAACCCGGGCAAGGTCAATTACGCGTCGCAGGGCAATGGCTCGCTGTCCCATGTGGGCACGGCCGTATTCGCCCAAGTGACCCAGACCCAGATCACGCATGTGCCCTACAAGGGGTCCGGCCCGGCCATCCAGGACGTGCTGGGCGGCCAGGTACAGATGTTCATCACCACGCCGCCTTCGGTGCTGGGCCATGTGCAGACTGGCAAGCTCAGGGCCCTGGCCGTGACCAGCAAGACGCGCCATCCCATGCTGCCCGATGTGCCCACCACGGCCGAAGCGGGCCTGCCGGGCTTCGAGCTGGAAGCCTGGGTCGGCCTGTTCGCGCCTGCGGGCACGCCGCCCGACGCCATCGCCAGGCTGTCGGAGGCGCTCAAGACCTCCCTGGAGTCGCCCGACGTGCAAAAGCGCGCGGCCCTGCAGGGCGTGGAGCCGCGATTCCTCGGCCCGCAGGCGCTGGGCGCCCTGGTCCAGCGGGAGACGGACCACTGGGGCAAGGTGATCAAGGCCAACCACATCACGATGGATTGACATGACAGCCAAAACCCATTTCCGCATCGGGCAGATCGTGCCCAGCTCCAACACCACGATGGAGACCGAGATCCCCGCCATCCTGCGCGCCCGCGAGGCCCTGGCGCCCGAGCGTTTCACCTTCCACTCCAGCCGCATGCGCATGAAGCACGTGACCAAGGAGGAACTGGCCACCATGGACGGCGACAGCGACCGCTGCGCGCTGGAACTGTCGGATGCGCGTGTCGATGTGCTCGGCTATGCCTGCCTGGTGGCCATCATGAGCATGGGGCGCGGCTACCACCGTGTCTCGCAAGCGCGCCTGCACCAGCGCACCGTGGACAACGGCGGCCCCGCACCCGTGGTCACCAGCGCCGGCGCCCTGGTCGATGGCCTGCACGCCATCGGCGCGAAGAAGGTGGCGCTGCTGGCGCCCTACATGAAGCCGCTGACGCAGCTGGTCATCGACTACATAGAGAACGAAGGCATCGAAGTGGTGGACAGCATCTCGCTGGAGATTGCCGACAACCTGCAGGTGGGTGCACAGGATGCGCGCGCACCCATCGAGATCACGCGGCGCCTGAACACGGCCAATGCCGATGCGGTCATCGCCTCGGCCTGCGTGCAGATGCCCTCGCTGGCCTCGGTGCAGCCCATCGAGGACCGCGTGGGCCTGCCGGTACTGTCTTCCTCGGTGGCCACGACGTTCATGATGCTCAAGCGCCTGGGCTTGCCGACAGCCGTTCCGGGATTCGGTGCGCTGTTGAGCGGTAAATACTGACTACTGACTGAGCCCACGAAAAAACCGCCCGAAGGCGGTTTTTTCACGGAGGCAAAGAGATCACAGCGCCGGAATGCGCAGCTTCTGGCCGGGGTAGATCTTGTCGGGGTGGCTCAGCATGGGCTTGTTGGCCTCGAAGATCACGGGGTACTTGTTGGCATCGCCATAGAACTTCTTGGCAATGGCCGACAGCGTGTCGCCGCGCACCACGTCGTGGTACTGGGCTTCGGGCTCGGGGTTGGTCACCGTCATCTGGTTATCCACGGACTGCACGCTGGAGACGTTGCCGCAGCACAGCGTCACCTTTTCCTTGGCCGCCTGGGTAGGTGCCGTGCCCAGCACCGTGACCTTGCCCTGCGAGCCGTCGAACTGCACCTTCACGTCACTGACGCCCAGGTTCTGCGTGCCGATATAGGTCTCGATGGCCTTGGCCGCCTTGGCATTCAGGTCTTGCGCAGGCTCGGCTGCCTGTGCGGTGCTGCCGCCGAACAGCTTTTCGCCGGCTTCCTTGATGAAACTGAAAAGTCCCATGGGTGACTCCTGTTGGTGGGTGGAAAAACGGAAAGGCCAATGTAACGCCTAACAGTGGCAGCGCGCGCTGCCGGGCAGGAGCGCTCCCGGATTTTTGACATTTGCGCCATTCTTGCGTTCACGTCCTCACTCAGTTGTCGTCCATGGCTGACGCTATCCTCCGGAAAACTCCGATAATCGCGCCCATGACTTTTTTGGCCATAGACATCGGCAACACCCGCTTGAAATGGGCGATGTACGACGCGCATCGGCCTGGCGCCGCTTTGCTGGCGCACGGCGCGGAGTTCCTGGAGCACATCGAGCACCTGGCCGAAGGGCCGTGGAGCGACCTGCCCACGCCTACGCGCATGCTGGGCTGCGTGGTGGCCGGCGACACGGCGCGCCGGCGCGTGCACGACCAGATCGACATGATGCTGGGATGGGATTTCGAGCCGCAGTGGGCCGTGCCCGGCGCGGCCGAGGCCGGAGTCACCAACGGCTACGATTTCCCCTCGCGCCTGGGGGCGGACCGCTGGGTGGCCATGATCGGCGCGCGCCAGCACATTCTGCAGCGCGGGCCGGAGCGGCCTCTGATCGTGGTCATGGTCGGCACCGCCGTCACCGTGGATGCACTGGACCAGCACGGCCACTTCATGGGCGGTCTGATCCTGCCGGGGCACGGCATCATGCTGCGCGCCCTGGAAAGCGGCACGGCCGGCCTGCATGTGCCCACGGGTGCGGTCACGCCATTCCCCACCAACACCAGCGACGCGCTGACCAGTGGCGGCACCTACGCCATCGCCGGGGCCGTGGAGCGCATGTACCAGCATCTGTACATGCACTGCAGCATGGAGCCTGCCTGCGTCATGGCCGGCGGTGCAGGCTGGAAGATGGTGCCCAGCATGACGCGGCCCTTCGAGCTGGTGGACAACCTCATCTTCGAAGGCCTGCTGGTCATGGCGCAGCGCCGCTGGGGCGATGCCAGCGGCCTGCCTGCCGACGCGGTCAAAGTGGCCTGAAGCCACTTCGATCGTGCGGCGCAGCATCGCGCCGTTGTATCCGTTGCGTAACAGTTGATGACAGCGCTGGTGCCGGGTGCGGGGGCGGCCGTGGACCCCGCATCCGGAGCCTTTCGCGGGGGATGCGGCGACAGTGGATAATCCGCGGCAATGTCTTCCACC
>NZ_JAELTK010000080.1:0-29224 GCF_016428765.1 Delftia sp. ASV31 | reverse complement strand
GCGGGTCTTGGCCTGGCTGGCCTGCTCGGCATGGTCCTTGGCGGCCTGCAGCTCGGCATCGGTGCGCTTGTGGGCGGCGATCTCCTGCAGCAGCAGCTGGTTCTGGCGCTCGGACTCGTCCTGGGCCATGCGCCGGCTGTCCGTGCTCAGCACCACCCACCAGGCGGCCACGGCGCACAGCAGGGCCAGCAGCGCGAAGACCTTGAGGAAGGGGATGCGCAGCGCGCCGCCATCGACGCTGCCTGCCTGCAGGCTTTCCTGCATGTAGACCACGCCCACCATGAAGGCCGTCACCGCGCACAGCGACAGCATCACCACCAGGTACTGGCCCGCGCGGAAGTTCACCTTGGTCGCCCAGCGCGGCGGCAGCAGGGCCGAGGCCAGCGCATGCAACTGCTCGCCCGCGCGCGATCCGGTCTTGCAGCGGTCATGGCAGCGCGACTCCAGCGAGCAGCACAGCGAGCAGATGGGCGCGCCGTAGGCGGGGCAGTGCGCCATGTCCTCGGATTCGAAATGTTTCTGGCAGACGGCGCAGCGCACGGTCTCGCCGGGCTTCCACAGGTTGCCTGCGGGCCGCGCCAGGTAGTAGCGCCCGCCCGTCAGCCAGGCCAGCAGCGGCGACAGCAGCATGGACAGCGCCAGCGCGATGAAGGGCGAGAACGCGGCCGCCGTCTCGCCCAGCAGGCCCGCATAGGCGCAGCAGGCCACGGCGGCGGCCAGCAGCATGGCGCCCGGGCCCACGGGATTGAAGTCGTACAGATGGGCGCGGCGGAACTCGATGCCCGGCGGGCTCAGTCCCAGCGGCTTGTTGATGACCAGGTCTGCCACCAGCGCGCCCACCCAGGCGATGGCCACGTTGCTGTAGATGGTCAGCACCTTCTCCAGCGCGCCGAACACGCCCAGCGTCATCAGCAAGGTGGCGATGACCACGTTGAACACCATCCAGACCACGCGCCCTGGATGGCTGCGCGTGATGCGCGCGAAGAAGTTGGACCAGGCAAGCGACCCTGCGTAGGCATTGGTCACGTTGATCTTGACCTGCGAGATGACCACGAAGACCACGGTCACCGCCACGGCCAGCCCCGGCAGGCCCAGGGCCTGCAGCACCTGCTGGAAGCCCACCAGGAACATCTGCGTGGGCTCGGCCGCGCGCGAGGCGTCCACCCCCTCCAGCTGCATGGCCGCGAAGGCGAGAAACGCGCCGCCTGCCATCTTGAGCATGCCCATCACGGCCCAGCCCGGCCCGGCCACCAGCACCGCGCCCCACCAGCGCAGGCGGTTGGCCCGGGTGCGCGGCGGCAGAAAGCGCAGGAAGTCCACCTGCTCGCCGATCTGCACCACCAGCGCGAAGATCACGGCCGCCGCCGCGCCGAACATCAGCGGATCGAACTGGCTGCTGCCCGAGCGCAGGCCGGTGAGGCTGGCGAAGTCGCGGTACAGCTGGGGCTGGGACAGCGCCATCCACACGAAGGGCAGCACCAGCAGGAACAGCCACAGCGGCTGCGTCCAGGCCTGCAGGCGCGAGATCAGCGTGATGCCGCGCATGGCCAGCGGCAGCACCACCAGGGCCGACAGCGCATAGCACCACTGCAGCGGCCAGTCCACCACCAGCTGCAGGGCCAGCGCCATGATGGCCGCCTCCAGCGCGAAGAAGATGAAGGTGAAGACGGCGTAGATCAGCGAGGTGATGGTCGAGCCCAGGTAGCCGAAGCCCGCGCCCCGCGTCAGCAGGTCCATGTCCAGCCCGTAGCGTGCCGCGCAGACGGCGATGGGCAGCCCCGTCAGGAAGATCACCAGGCCCACGGTGACGATGGCCCACATGGCGTTGGCAAAGCCGTAGTTCAGCGCAATGGCGCCGCCGATCGCCTCCAGCGCCAGGAAGGACAGCGAGCCGAAGGCCGTGTTGGCCACGCGGAACTCGCTCCAGCGCCGGAAGCTGCGCGGCGTGTAGCGCAGCGCGTAGTCCTCCATGGTCTCGTCGGCCACCCAGGCGTTGTATTCGCGCCGGAACCGAAAGATGGTCTGCGGCGCGGGCGAGGTGCTGGCGGGGCTGTCGGGCGGGGGTGCGGAGTGCATTCCCAGGTCTAGCAAGAAACGTGCGGGGCCAATGATGGCGCGGCTTTCAAGAGGAGTGCGCGGGGTGCGTACGCAGATGGCTACGTCAATTGACGTATGGGCGGTTTCAAGGGTTCTTCCTAATCTTGGACCCAGCGCGGAAACAAGCCGTAACCGCAACGCCAGTTTTCAGCCACTTGCAGATCACCCAACCGATCCTTACAGGAGAGTCACCATGAGCCACCCCTCCGACCCCCGCACACCTGGTTCCCCCGGCACGGAAATGGGCCGCCGCCGCGTCCTGCAGGCGCTTGGCGCCGCCTCGGTGGCCGGGCTGCCGGCCTGGTCCTTCGCCCAGCCCACGGCCCAGGTCAACACCACCAAGCTGGCCGTGACCGACACCGAGGTCGTCGTGGGCCAGCTGCACTCGGCCACGGGCACCATGGCGATCTCCGAGACCGGCTCCATCCAGGCCGAGCAACTGGCCATCGACCAGATCAACGCCATGGGCGGCATCCTGGGCCGCAAGATCCGCGTGATCAAGGAAGACGGCGCCTCCGACTGGCCCACCTTCGCCGAGAAGTCCAAGAAACTGCTCATCAACGACCGCTGCGCCGCCGTCTTCGGCTGCTGGACCAGCGCCTCGCGCAAGGCCGTGCTGCCCGTGTTCGAGAAGGAAAACGGCCTGCTGTACTACCCCACCTTCTACGAAGGCCTGGAGCAGTCCAAGAACGTGATCTACACGGGCCAGGAAGCCACGCAGCAGATCCTGTACAGCCTGGACTGGGCCAAGGCCGAGAAAAAGGCCAAGACCTTCTTCCTGATCGGCTCGGACTACATCTGGCCGCGCACCTCGATGAAGATCGCGCGCAAGCACATCGAGAACTTCCAGAAGGGCAAGGTCGTCGGCGAGGAGTACTACCCGCTGGGCAGCACCAACTTCGGCTCGCTGGTCAACAAGATCAAGCTGCAAAAGCCGGACTGCATCTTCGTGGCCGTGGTGGGCGGCTCCAACGTGGCCTTCTACAAGGCGCTCAAGGCCGCAGGCATCACGGGTGACAAGCAATTGCTGGTCACGCTGTCGGTGACCGAGGACGAGATGACCGGCGTGGGCGGCGAGAACTTCACGGGCTTCTACTCTTCGATGAAGTACTTCCAGACGCTGGACAACGAGAACAACAAGAAGTTCGTGGCCGCCTTCAAGGCCAAGTACGGCCCCAGTGCCGTCATCGGCGACGTCACCCAGGCCGGCTACCTGGGTCCCTGGCTGTGGAAGGCCGCCGTGGAAAAGGCCAAGAGCTTCGACGTGGACAAGGTGGTGGCCGCATCGCCGGGGCTGGAGCTCAAGACCGCGCCCGAAGGCTACGTGAAGGTGGACGCCAACCACCACCTGTGGAGCAAGTCGCGCATTGCCGTGGGGCAGCCGGACGGCACGTTCAAGGTGGTCTCGGAGTCGCCTGAACTCATCAAACCCGATCCCTTCCCCAAGGGTTACCAGTAAGTCCTGATCCGTTCAGGCAGGTGATGCGTGGCGGCCTGCGGCCTGGTGGGCGGGCCGCCGCGTGAACCGTTTCCCCCTCTCCCGATTGGCTTGCGCGCAGGAGCAGCACCATGAGTTTTTCCGACATGATGAACATCGGCCTGATGCAGGGCTTCGCGGGGCTGAGCCTGTTCGCCGTGCTGCTGCTGATGGGCCTGGGCCTGGCCATCATCTTTGGCCAGATGGGCGTGATCAACATGGCGCATGGCGAGTTCATGACCATTGGCGCCTACACCATCTACCTGGGCTCCACGCTCACGGCGCAGCACGCGCCCGAGCTCATGCCCTACTACTTCCCGCTGGCCATCGTGGCCGCCTTCCTGTTCGCCTTCGCGGCCGGCTGGCTGGTGGAGTGGGGGCTGATCCGCCACCTCTACAAGCGGCCGCTGGACACGCTGCTGGCCACCTGGGGCGTGAGCCTGGCGCTGCAGCAGTGCTTTCGCACCTTCATCGGCCCCAAGGAAGTCAGCCCCACCCTGCCTGACTGGCTGATGGGCTCGTGGGCGCCGGCCGAGGGGCTGGACATTCCCATCAACGGCCTGTTCGTGCTGGCGCTGACCGCAGTGGTCACGGCCGGCGTGCTGATCGCGCTGCACAAGAGCCGCTGGGGCCTGCGCGTGCGTGCCACGGTCAGCAACCGCGTGATGGCCAATGCCATCGGCATCGACACCAAGAAGACCGATCGCCTGACCTTTGCCATCGGCTGCGGCATCGCAGGCGTGGCGGGCGCGGCCTTCACCACCATCGGCTCCACCGGCCCCACCTCGGGCTCGCTGTACATCGTGGACGCCTTCCTGGTGGTCACCTTCGGCGGCGCGGCCAGCCTGCTGGGCACCGTGGTCTCGGCCTTCGGCATTGCGCAGACGCAGTCCATCACCGAGTTCTTCCTCGCGGGCTCCATGGCCAAGGTGATCACGCTGTCGCTGATCGTCTTCATCCTGATGCTGCGTCCCCAGGGCCTGTTCGCTTCCAAGGTGCGGCGCTGATCCCGGCGCCGGCCCTGTCCGCGAATTCCCCGCGTTCCCCCGATTTCCCCTGAGTTCACCGGAGTCATTCCATGCAAGCCCTCAAAGCCTGGATACAGCGCTACCAGCTCGCCAGCCTGGTGCTGCTCACCGTCCTGCTGGCGGTGGTGCTGCCCCTGGCGCTGGACATCTTCCGCCTCAACCTGGTCGGCAAGTACCTGACCTATGCCTTCGTCGCCATCGGCCTGGTCATGGTCTGGGGCTATGGCGGCGTGCTCAGCCTGGGCCAGGGCGTGTTCTTCGGCCTGGGCGGCTACGCCATGGCCATGTTCCTGAAGCTGGAGGCGTCCGACCCCATCAGCACCAAGATCCAGTCCACGCCCGGCATCCCCGACTTCATGGACTGGAACCAGCTGACCGAGCTGCCCTCGTTCTGGCTGCCCTTCAAGAGCCTGCCGTTCTCGCTGGCCGCCGTCATCGCCGTTCCCACGCTGCTGGCCTGGCTCATCAGCTTCGCCATGTTCAAGCGCCGCGTGGGCGGGGTGTACTTCGCCATCATCACGCAGGCCGTGGCGCTGATCGTCACCGTGCTCATCATCGGCCAGCAGGGCTACACGGGCGGCGTCAACGGCATGACCGACCTCAAGACCCTGTGGGGCTGGGACACGCGCACGGACAGCGCCAAGTACATCCTCTACTACGTCTGCGTGGCCCTGCTGATCGGCGCCATCGTGCTGTGCCGCTGGATACAGACGGGCAAGGTGGGCACCCTGCTGCTGGCCATGCGCGACAAGGAAGACCGCGTGCGCTTTTCCGGCTACGACGTGGCCAACTTCAAGGTCTTCGTGTTCTGCCTGGCCGCTGCGCTGTCGGGCATAGGCGGCGCCATGTTCACGCTGCAGGTGGGCTTCATGTCGCCCAGCTTCGTGGGCATCGTGCCCTCCATCGAGATGGTGATCTACGCCGCCGTGGGCGGGCGCATGAGCCTGGTGGGCGCCGTGTACGGCACGCTGCTGGTCAACGCGGGCAAGACCTATTTCTCGGAGAGCTTCCCGGACCTGTGGCTGTTCCTCATGGCGGGCCTGTTCATCGGCGTGACCATGGCCTTCCCGATGGGGCTGGCCGGCCTGTGGGAAAGCCGCATCGTTCCCTGGTGGAACAGCCGCCGCAAGGGCACGGCACCTGGCGCAGCGCAGGGAGCCCAGGCAGCACCTGCCCCGGCCCCGGCCGCCACCAAGCCCACGTCCGCCCTGTCCGAAGGCATGGGCCGCCAGGGCGCCTGAACCACAGCGGGAGCACACCATGAGCAATACCGACTTCACGCTGGCCGTGGAAGACCTGACGGTCTCCTTCGACGGCTTCAAGGCCATCGACGCGCTGAACCTGTACATCGACAAGAACGAGCTGCGCGTCATCATCGGCCCCAACGGCGCGGGCAAGACCACGCTGCTGGACCTGATCTGCGGCAAGACCCGCGCCACGGCCGGCAGCATCAAGTTCAAGAACGAGGAACTCACGCGCATGGCCGAGCACAAGCGCGTGCGCCTGGGGATCGGGCGCAAGTTCCAGACGCCGTCCATCTACGAGAACCTGTCGGTCTTCCAGAACCTGGAGGTCTCCTACCCGCAAGGCCGCTCGGTCTTCGGCGCGCTGGCCTTCAAGTGCACGGAGGCGGTGCGCGACCGCGTGCAGGCCGTGGCCGCCGACATCGGCCTGGACGAGCGCCTGGATACCGAGGCCGGCCTGCTCAGCCATGGCCAGAAGCAGTGGCTGGAGATCGGCATGCTGCTCATGCAGGAGCCCGAGCTGCTGATGCTGGACGAGCCCATCGCCGGCATGAGCGCCCGCGAGCGCGAACTGACGGCCGAGCTGCTGCAGCGCATCTGCAAGAACCGCTCCGTCATCGTCATCGAGCACGACATGGAGTTCGTGGCGCGCATCGCGCACAAGGTCACCGTCATGCACCAGGGAAAGATCCTCGCCGAGGGTCCCATGGACAAGGTGCAGGCCGACCCCAAGGTCATCGACGTCTACCTCGGCCACTGAGGCACGCACAAGGAATTCACATGCTGCAAGTCAAGGATCTGTACGTGGCCTATGGCCAGAGCGAGGCGCTGCACGGCATCAGCTTCGAGGGCCGCGAGAACGAAACCGTGGCCATCATGGGCCGCAACGGCATGGGCAAGACCACGCTGTTCAAAAGCCTGATGGGCGTCATGCCCGCCAAGAGCGGCCAGATCACCGTGGCCGGCCAGGACGTCACGAAGGACGAGAGCTTCCGGCGCGTGGCCAAGGGCATTGCCTACGTGCCCCAGGGCCGCATGATCTTCCCCACGCTGACCGTGGAGGAGAACATACAGACGGGCCTGGAGAACGCGAAGTCGCGCCAGGTGCCCGACGACATCTACGCCCTGTTCCCCGTGCTCTGGGACATGCGCCGGCGCAAGGGCGGCAACCTCTCGGGCGGGCAGCAGCAGCAACTGGCCATTGCGCGCGCCCTGGTCACCGACCCCAAGGTGCTGTTGCTGGACGAGCCCACCGAGGGCATACAGCCTTCCATCATCAAGGACATCGCCAAGGCGCTCAACGAGATCCGCAAGCTGCGCCGCATCACCATCGTGGTCAGCGAGCAGGTGCTTTCCTTCGCCATGGATGTGGCCGACCGGCTGTTCGTCATCGAGGGCGGGCGCCTGGTCCATGAGACGGCCAGAGCAGATACCGACGAGCAGCGCATCAAGTCCTACCTCTCCGTCTGATCCGTTTTTTCCCACTGCCATCGCAAGGAGCACACCATGGCCGAAACCCTGATCAAGGTCGATCTCAACCAGTCCCCCTACGACAACCCGCAGGTGCACAACCGCTGGCATCCCGACATCCCCATGGCGGTCTGGGTGGAGCCGGGCGCGGAGTTCAAGCTGGAGACCTATGACTGGACCGGCGGCGCCATCAAGAACGACGACAGCGCCGAAGACGTGCGCGACGTGGACCTGTCCACCGTCCACTTCCTGTCCGGCCCCGTGGGCGTCAAGGGCGCCGAGCCCGGCGACCTGCTGGTGGTGGACCTGCTGGACATCGGCGCACGCGACGACAGCCTCTGGGGCTTCAACGGCTTTTTCTCCAAGCAAAATGGCGGAGGCTTCCTGGACGAGCATTTCCCGCTGGCCCAGAAGTCCATCTGGGACTTCCACGGCATGTTCACCAAGAGCCGCCACATCCCCGGCGTCAACTTCGCAGGCCTCATCCACCCGGGCCTGATCGGCTGCCTGCCCGACCCCAAGATGCTGGCCAGCTGGAACGAGCGCGAGACCGGCCTCATCGCCACCGACCCCGACCGCATTCCCGGCCTGGCCAACCCGCCCAACGCCACCACCGCCCACATGGGCCAGATGCAGGGCGAGGCGCGCGACAAGGCCGCCGCCGAAGGCGCGCGCACCGTGCCGCCGCGCGAGCATGGCGGCAACTGCGACATCAAGGACCTCTCGCGCGGCTCGCGCGTGTTCTTCCCCGTCTACGTGGACGGCGCGGGCCTGAGCGTGGGCGACCTGCACTTCAGCCAGGGCGATGGCGAGATCACCTTCTGCGGCGCCATCGAGATGGCCGGCTGGGTGCACATGAAGGTCTCGCTGATCAAGGGCGGCATGGCCAAGTACGGCATCAAGAACCCCATCTTCAAGCCCAGCCCCATGACGCCCAACTACAAGGACTACCTGATCTTCGAAGGCATCTCGGTGGACGAAAAGGGCAAGCAGCACTACCTGGACGTGACCGTGGCCTACCGCCAGGCCTGCCTGAACGCCATCGAGTACCTGAAGAAATTCGGCTACAGCGGCGCCCAGGCCTACTCGCTGCTGGGCACGGCGCCCGTGCAGGGCCACATCAGCGGCGTGGTGGACGTGCCCAATGCCTGCGCCACGCTGTGGCTGCCCACGGAGATCTTCGACTTCGACATCAATCCCACGGCCGAGGGACCACAGAAGATCATCACGGGCGGGGTGGACCTGCCCATCGCCCAGGACAAGTAAGCCCGGCATACGACACCCGCCATCCACCATCCACCATCCGCCAGAGGCCGCCCATGCCCACCTATGACTACCACTGCACCGCATGCGGCGGCTTCGACGCGCTGCGCAGCCTCTCGCAGCGCAACGAGCCCGCGCCCTGCCCCAGCTGCGAGGCGGCCTCGCCCCGCGTCTTCGTCAGCGCCCCGCGCCTGGCCTGCACCAGCCCCGAGCAGCGCCGCGCCCACGACACCAACGAGCGCGCCCGGCACGAGCCCAGGCGCTCACGCGATGTGGCCGAGGGCAGCTATGCGCGCATGCGCCACCCTTCGGGCTGCGGCTGCTGCAGCGGCGCCAGCAAGCGCGGCTCCACGGTCACGGCGCCCAACGGCGCCAAGACCTTCCCGACCAAGCGGCCCTGGATGATCAGCCACTGACCGCGGCCCCTGCGCCGCACCCATGAAAAAAAGGCCCGCGACGCGGGCCTTTGTCCTGCCTGGCCGTACCGCTCAGTGCACGGCGCCGATGAAGCCGGCCAGCTCCGGCGTCTGCGGGCTGGCGAACAGCTGCTTGGCCGGGCCGCTTTCGTGGATCAGGCCCTGGTGCATGAACACCAGCTGGTCGCCCACGTCGCGGGCAAAGCGCATCTCGTGCGTGACCATGATCAGCGTCATGCCCTCGGCGGCGAGCTGCTTGACCACGGCCAGCACCTCGTTGACCAGCTCCGGGTCCAGGGCCGAGGTGATCTCGTCGCACAGCAGCACCTTGGGCTGCATGGCCAGCGCGCGAGCAATCGCCACGCGCTGCTGCTGGCCGCCGCTGAGCTGGTCGGGGTAGCTGTCGTACTTGTCGCCCAGTCCCACCTTGGCCAGCATCTGGCGCGCCAGCGCCGCCGCCTCGGGCTTTTTCACGCCCTTGACCACGGTGGGCGACAGGGCCACGTTCTCGCCCGCCGTCAGGTGGGGGAACAGGTTGAACTGCTGGAACACCATGCCCACGTTCAGGCGCAGCGCGCGCAACTGGGCGGGCGAGGGCGCGCTGCCCTCCGAGCCCTTGAGCACGGCGTCGTCCACCACGATCTGGCCGGACTGGATGGCCTCCAGCCCGTTGATGGAGCGCAGCAGCGTGCTCTTGCCCGAGCCGCTGCGGCCGATGATGGCGACCACCTGGCCGCTGTCCACGCTCAGGTCCACGCCCTTGAGCACATGGTTGTTGCCGTAATGCTTGTGAACGGCGCGCACATCAACGAGCGGCATAGAGTTTCTTCTCCAGATGGGATGCGTAGAGGGACAGGGGCCAGCACAGCAGGAAGTAGCCTGCGGCGACCAGGCCGTAGATGAGAAAGGGCTGGAAGGTGGCGTTGGCCAGCATGGAGCCGAGCTTGGTCAGCTCGCTGAAGCCGATGATCGAGGCCACGGCCGTGCCCTTGATGATCTGCACCGAGAAGCCGACCGTGGGCGCTATCGACAGGCGCAGCGCCTGCGGCAGCACCACATGGCGCATCTGCTGCAGGTAGCCCATGGCCAGGCTGGACGAGGCTTCCCACTGGCCGCTGGGGATGGACTCCACGCAGCCGCGCCAGACCTCGGCCAGGTAGGCGCTGGTGTACAGCGTCAGGCCGATGGCGGCCGCCGTCCAGGGCGAGATGTCCAGGCCGGCCATGGACGAGCCGAAGAACACGATGAACATCTGCATCAGCAGCGGCGTGTTCTGGAAGGCCTGGATATAGGCCTTGGCCAGGCGGCGCAGGTTCTGGCTGCGGCCCACGCGGGCGAACAGCACCAGCAATCCGGTGGCGCCGCCCAGCACGAAGGCCAGCAGCGACAGCGCCAGCGTGGCCAGCAGGCCCTCGGCCAGCTTGGCCAGGATGGGCAGCAGGGGAATATCGGCAATCATGCGGCGTCTCCGGCAGTGGTCGCAGGTGCAGCGGGTGCAGCGGGCCGGGCTGCACGCGGCGTGCGGCGGCCCACCACGAAGCGCTGGCCTATCCAGGCCAGCAGCTGGCGCAGTGCCAGGGCCAGCACGAAGTACGCCGCCGTCACCACCAGGTAGGTCTCGAACGCGCGGAAGTTGCGCGACTGGATGAAGTTGGCCGCAAACGTCAGGTCCTGGGCGGCGATCTGCGAGACCACCGAGGTGCCCAGCATCACGATCACGATCTGGCTGCTCAGCGAGGGCCAGACCCGCTGCAGCGCAGGGCGCAGCACCACATGGCGGAAGACCGCCCAGCGGCTCATGCCCAGCGCGCCAGCGGCTTCCAGCTGGCCGCGCGGCGTCTCCTGGATGCCGGCGCGCACGATCTCGGTGATGTAGGCGCCCAGGTTGATCACCGTGGTCAGCAGGCAGGCCTGCCATTCGTTGATCTGCACGCCCAGCGAAGGCAGGCCGAAGAACACGAACATCAGCTGCACCAGGAAGGGCGTGTTGCGTATGCCCTCCACGTACACCTTGAACAGCCAGTGCAGCGGCGCAATGCGCCAGGCGCGGCTGACGCCGCCGGCCACGCCGATGGCGCCGCCCAGCACGGCGCCCGCCGCCGTCAGCGCCAGCGTGAAGCCTGCGCCCTGTGCCAGCAGGCCGCTGTAGTCGAACACGGCGCCGAAGTCGAATTGATAGGCCATGGAAGGATTTCCGGGAGCAGGGGCGCAGCGGTTACAGGGTGGCGGGCAGCGGCATCTTCATCCAGCGCTGGGACAGGCCGGTCAGGCGGCCATCGGCCTTGAGCTTGGTGATGATGGCGTCCACCTTCTGCAGCAGCGCCGGCTCGCCCTTGGCCACGCCGATGTAGCAGGGCGTGTCCTCGACCGCGAACTTCGCGTCCAGCTGGCGCAGCCTGGTGCGCTCGTTCACGGCGTTGGCCACGATGTTGCCCAGCGTCACCAGCTGCACCTGGCCCGTCAGATAGCTTTGCGCGGTGGCGTTGTTGTCCTCGTAGCGCTTGATGGTGGCCGAGGCCGGCGCCACCTGCGTGAGGGCCAGGTCCTCGGTGGAGCCGCGCGTCACGCCCACGGTCTTGCCGGCCAGGTCGGCAGGGGCCTTGATGCTCACGTCCTTGGGGCCGTAGACGCTCTTGGGGAAGGGCGCATAGGCCTGGGTGAAGTCGATCACCTTGGCGCGCTCGGCGTTCTTGCCCAGGCTGGAGATGACGATGTCGGCCTTGCCCGTGGTCAGGAAGGGGATGCGGTTGGTGCTGGTCACGGGCACCAGCTCCACCTTCACGCCCAGCTCCTGGGCCACCAGGGCGGCCATGTCGATGTCATAGCCCTGCAGCTTCAGGTCGGTGCCCAGCGAGCCGAAGGGCGGGAAGTCCTGCGGAATCGCCACGCGCAGCACGCCGGCCTTCTGGATGTTGGCCAGCATGTCGGCATGGGCTGCGCCGCCCAGGCCGGCAGCGGCCAGGGTGGCGGCCGCCAGGGCGGTGCGGATGAATGCGCGGCGGGGTGTCAGGGGGGAAGTCATGCAAAAGCTCCTTCGGAAGGTGGAGTGAGGCGAAAGGAAAGCGGGTCAGGGTCGGGCGCAGATGTATCGGGCGCCGTTGCGTCGGGCGCCGTCGCGTCGGGCGCCGCCGCGTTGTCCGGCGTGTCGAGATCGATGCCGCTGCGCCTGGCGGCCGACAGCAGGTGGGCGCGCATGGCGCCCGCGGCACCCGGCGCATCGCCCGCGCAGACGGCCTGCACGATGGCGTCGTGCTCGCGCACGGGCTGGTCGTCGGCGCCGCTCCAGGCAAAGGGCAGGCGCAGGCTGTGGCTGATGGCCAGCTCCAGCTGACGCGCCATGGCCACCAGGCCCGGGTTGCCCGACAGCTGGGCCAGCAGCAGGTGGAACTGCAGATCGGCGTCGGCGGCGGCCAGCAGGTCGCTGCGGGCGAGGGCGTGGGCCAGCTGGGACTGGGTCCATTGCAGCTGGCGCAGGCCGCTGTCGTCGGCGCGCACGGCCGCCAGCGCGGCCCAGCCCGGCTCCAGCACCAGGCGCAGCTCGATCAGCTGGCGCGGCGAAAGCGTGCCCAGCGCCGGGGTGGCGTAGGCGCGGTGCATGCGTGCACGGCCGCTGTGCGGGCCGTTGATGCGCACGCCCTTGCCCGGCTGGATCTCGACCAGGCCCAGGGCCTCCAGCATGGACAGCGCCTCGCGCAGCGAAGCGCGGCTGATGCCCAGCTGCCGGGCCAGCTCGCGCTGCGGCGGCAGCTGGCTGCCGCCGGGATAGTGGCCGCTCAGGATGTGCTGCTGCAGCGTCTGGGCCATCGAGATCGGAATGCTTTGCATGGGCTGGCGCGGGTGGATGGTTTTGGCCTGACTGGTCAGACCACGTACCCAGCAGATAGCGAATTGCGTGCCAGATGCAAAAAAAGGAGCGTTGTCCTCAGGCGTTGCAAAGAATCCGGGGCGATGGGGCATCCACAATCTGCCCCGAAGGCGGCGCCAGGGGCCCGCGCTGCCGCGCTTTGGTGCAGTGCCGCATGGCTTTGTGCAGGCCTGCCCCGAATGCGGGCGTAAAACCCGCACTGCAGGCCGCCGCCAGCCGCCGTAGAATCCCGGGCTTTGGCCCGAGGAGCGTTGCAGCGCGGCACCCGCCCATCCGTACACCGGATCGCGTGCCGCGTCAGGCTTGGGCCAGGTGCAGGTTCCCGGCCGGACCGCGCCCACGGTGCCAACGACGCTCACCTGTTGCCATGCCGTTTTTGCAGGTGAGCTTGATGTCGTCCTCTTTCACTCCCCCTCCCATGCGTCTGTCGGGCCTGGAGCCTGTCTCCATCGGCGAGGGCACGCTGTTCGTCAACGTGGGCGAGCGCACCAACGTCACGGGCTCCAAGGCCTTTGCGCGCATGATCCTCAACGAGCAGTACGAGGAAGCGCTGTCCGTGGCACGCCAGCAGGTGGAAAACGGCGCCCAGGTGATCGACGTGAACATGGACGAGGCCATGCTCGACAGCAAGGCCGCCATGGTGCGCTTTCTGAACCTCATCGCCTCCGAGCCCGACATCGCCAAGGTGCCGGTCATGGTGGACAGCTCCAAGTGGGAGGTCATCGAGGCCGGACTGCGCTGCCTGCAGGGCAAGGGCATCGTCAACTCCATCTCCATGAAGGAAGGCCTGGATGAATTCAAGCGCCAGGCCCGGCTGATCAGGCGCTACGGCGCGGCCGCCGTGGTCATGGCCTTCGACGAGAAGGGCCAGGCCGACACCTACCAGCGCAAGATCGAGATCTGCGAGCGCGCCTACCGCATCCTGGTGGACGAGGTGGGCTTCCCGCCCGAGGACATCGTCTTCGACCCCAACATCTTCGCCGTGGCCACCGGCATCGAGGAACACGACAACTACGCCGTGGACTTCATCGAGGCCGTGCGCTGGATCAAGAAGAATCTGCCCGGCGCCAAGGTCTCGGGCGGCGTCTCCAACGTGAGCTTCAGCTTCCGCGGCAACGACCCCGTGCGCGAGGCCATCCACACCGTGTTCCTGTACCACGCCATCTCGGCGGGCATGGACATGGGCATCGTCAACGCCGGCATGGTCGGTGTCTATGACGACCTGGAGCCCCAGCTGCGCGAGCGCGTGGAAGACGTGGTGCTCAACCGCCGCCCTGACGCCGCCGAGCGCCTGCTGGAGATTGCCGACGCCGCCAAGGGCGCCGCCAAGGACGACAGCAAGAAGCTCGAATGGCGCGGCACGCCCGAGAACCCGAAGACCGTGGGCGAGCGCCTGTCGCACGCCCTGGTGCACGGCATCACCGACTTCATCGTCGCCGACACCGAAGAGGCCTACCAGCAGATCGTGGTGCAGGGCGGCGGCCGCCCGCTGCACGTGATCGAAGGCCCGCTCATGGACGGCATGAACATCGTGGGCGACCTGTTCGGCGCCGGCAAGATGTTCCTGCCCCAGGTGGTCAAGTCGGCGCGCGTGATGAAGCAGGCCGTGGCCCACCTCGTGCCCTACATCGAAGAGGAAAAGCGCCAGCAGGAAGCGGCGGGCCTGGACGTGTCCAGCAAGGGCAAGATCGTCATCGCCACCGTCAAGGGCGACGTGCACGACATCGGCAAGAACATCGTCACCGTGGTCCTGCAGTGCAACAACTTCGAGGTCATCAACATGGGCGTGATGGTGCCCTGCCATGAGATCCTGGCCCGGGCCAAGGCCGAGGGCGCGGACATCATCGGCCTGTCTGGCCTGATCACGCCCAGCCTCGAAGAGATGCAATACGTCGCCGGCGAGATGCACAAGGACGACTACTTCCGCATCAAGAAGATTCCGCTGCTGATCGGCGGCGCCACCTGCTCGCGCGTGCACACCGCCGTCAAGATCGCGCCCAAGTACGAAGGCCCCGTGGTCTACGTGCCCGATGCCTCGCGCAGCGTCAGCGTGGCCCAGAGCCTGCTGGGCGAGAACAAGGGCAACTACCTGGCCGAGATCCAGGCCGACTACGACAAGGTCCGCACCCAGCACGCCAACAAGAAGAAGACACCGCTGTGGCCTCTGGCAAAGGCCCGCGCCAACGCCACGCCCGTGGACTTTTCCCAGGCCCCCGTTGCGCCACGCGCCCTGGGCCGGCGCGTGTTCCGCAACTTCGACCTGGCCGAGATCGCCGAATACATCGACTGGGGCCCGTTCTTCCAGACCTGGGACCTGGCCGGCCCCTATCCGGCCATCCTCGACGACGAGATCGTCGGCGTCGAGGCGCGCAAGGTGTTGGCCGACGGCCAGGCCATGCTCAAGAAGATCATCGAAGGCCGATGGCTGCAGGCCAACGGCGCCATCGGCCTGTTCCCGGCCAACCGCGTGGGCGATGACATCGAGTTCTACGCCGACGAGTCCCGCAGCCAGGTGCTGATGACCTGGTACGGCATGCGCCAGCAGACCGAAAAGCAGATGGTGGAAGGCCCGGATGGCCAGCCCGTGATGCGCCCCAGCCGCTGCCTGTCCGACTTCGTGGCCACCAAGGAATCGGGCATCCAGGACTACGCGGGCCTGTTCGCCGTCACGGCCGGCATCGGCGCCGAGAAGAAGGACAAGGAGTTCCAGGACGCGCTGGACGACTACTCCGGCATCATGTTCAAGGCCCTTGCCGACCGCCTGGCCGAGGCCTTCGCCGAATGCCTGCACCAGCGCGTGCGCAAGGACCTGTGGGGCTATGCGCCCGACGAGGACCTCAGCAACGAAGCGCTGATCAAGGAACAGTACAAGGGCGTGCGCCCCGCGCCCGGCTACCCGGCCTGCCCCGACCACAGCGCCAAGACCGACCTGTTCGCCGTGCTCAAGGCCGACGAGATCGGCATGAGCCTGACCGAAAGCCTGGCCATGAACCCGGCCTCCAGCGTCAGCGGCTTCTACATCGGCCACCCCGACTCCGTCTACTTCAACGTCGGCGAGATCGGCGAGGACCAACTGGCCGACATGGCCGCGCGCCGGGGCATGGACATCGAGGAACTGCGCCGGTTGCTGGCGCCGAATCTCGCCTGATATTGGGTTGACCGCTGGCTTGGCTACGCCGGTCAGGCGTGCGATTTTTCGCTATTTTGGACAAAGGCATTCATCTTTGACTGGAATAGCGGACGGGCGCGCCAGCGGCGCAGGCAGTCGATCAGAAGATGTGATCCGGCGGAGCGTTCACGCGCGCGCCGATGCTGCCGGAGCCAGGATGCCTTACAAGGGCCCGGTGCACGCCAGTCGAACCCGCACCTCCTTGTTGGCGACCAGGGCCGGATCGGTCGCAAGCACGAGTTTTCTCTCCCCCCCGCTGCCCAGGTCGATCAGGCCTTCCTGCAGTACCTGCCGGACGCCCTCTCGGTTCACGCTGCTCGTGTAGGTCGCCAGAGCCGAAAGGCATCCGCACTCGCCAATCGATTTGCGCAGTTGAACACGGGTGTTCGTCCACACCACATTGGACTCTGTGGAAGTCTTCGTCGCCGTGATCGACACGCAGGCTGAAAGATCGTTCTGAAACGTTATCTGGTCGGCATGGGCGGCAAAGGCGGACCCAGCCAAAAGAGCGGCCGATATTGCGTATCTGTTCATGCCGTACAAGTGTGCCTCCGTTCGGTTGGATGTCCGATGCCGCGCCCAAAAAACAAGGCGCACGAGGCGCCTTGTCATGGGTCAGCGGGATGGGAGTTTCAGAGCCCGATTTCCTTGTTGTACGCCTTGCGCGCCGCCACGGCCGTGTCCGTGAAGTCGGTGAACACGCCGTCGATGCCCAGGCGGTAGTAGGTCAGGTATTCCTGCACGGGATCGCCCTTGTACAGGCCGGCCAGGCGGCCCGGCTCGTTGCGGAAGGTGAAGCTGTGCACGATCAGGCCGGCCTTGTGGGCGTCGCGGATCAGGCCCGTGTCCTTGACGGTGTTCACGTCCTTGAGGCCGGCGCCGTCCTTGTAGGGCACGACGGAGTGGGCCAGGACCTGGGGCTTCCAGGGGCCGATGCCGTCGGCATAGGTCTTGATGTCGGCCAGGCCTACGGGCGTGAGCATGGCGGCGAAGGTGCGGGCGTCGCCGGCCAGGGTCCAGCTGTAGGGGCGGCCGCTGATGAAGGTCCATTCATCGTTGGTGATGTAGACCATGGAGCCGTCGCGCAGGCTGAAGTCGTTGCCGTCGATCAGCTGCACGCCCTTGGCCTTCATGCCGGCCTGGCGCAGGTACTTGAGGCTGGCCGGGTCGAAGCTCTGGATGTAGATGGCCGAGTCCTTGGCGTTGAGCTTGTTCTGGTCCAGCAGCTTGATCACCGCGTCTTCAAACGGGCGCGAGCCGGGCGCGCCGCAGCCGTTGGCAATCGCCTGCTGGTTGTTCCAGTAGGGGTTCTTGGTCTCGGCGTAGACGGGGATGGTGCGGCCCAGGGCCTTGCCCTTGGCGGCGGCGATGTCCAGCACGTCCTGGGCGCTGATCAGGGGCAGCTTGCCGTTCCACTCGGTGGGGCGCTCGCTGCGGTTGTCCAGGATGGTGCCGGTCAGCCAGCTGCGCAGCTCCTGCAGCGTGAAGTCGCTGATGGACCAGTCGTTGCGATGGTCCTCGCCATCGACCACCAGGGCCTTGAGCACGGACTTGGGATCGTTGGCATCGAGCTGGTCGCTCAGGTATTGCGAGGGGCCGTTGGCAGGCACGGCGGGGTACTTCACGTTGACCAGCACGCCGGCCGTGGTGCGCTGGCGGCGTGCCACTTCGGCATTGGTCTTGGCCACGTCGGCCACGTTGGTGCTGTCGCTGAGCCAGGCGTTGTGGCGGGCGACCAGCTGGCAGTCCTTCGTCATGTGCATGTCGAGTTCGAGCATGTCCGCGCCTGCATCGGCGGCGGCCTCGTAGGCCATGCGCGTCTGCTCCGGGAACTTGCCCGAGAAGCCGCGGTGGGCGATCACCTGGGGCTGCTTTCCGTCGAGCGTGAGGTAGAACGAGCCGCCGTCACCGCCGCAGGCCGTGAGGACTGCAGCCGCGCACAGGGACGCGAGCAGGGGAGTGCGGGAAAAGGACATAGGACGTTGGGTCATATCCGAAGCAGTGGTGGGTTGATGAACGGCGCGCAATGCGCCAACTCAGCAGCGTATGCAGTCAGCCGTGTCGGCACCATGACAGTGCGTCCCGTATGACCTAGATTGGCGTTTTAGCGACGGTCGACGGAAATTTGCCGACCCTCCGACACAGGGTTATCCCCCGAACAGGGGCGCCAGCGTGGCGCGCAGGCGGTCGCTGGCGTCGGGCGCCTCGGGCGGGCGGATTTCCAGCGAGCGTTCCACCGTGCCGATGTGCTCCAGCAGCAGGGCCTTGGCGCCCTCGGTGTCGCCGCGCTCCAGCGCCTCGACGATGCGTTCGTGCTCGGCGCAGGACTGGCTGGCGCTGTGCGTGGACTGGAACAATGTGGCCGCCAGCGTGGTGCGCGCCGTGAGGTCGCGCAGGGTGAGCGCCAGCAGGCGGTGGCCCATCTGCTCGGCCAGGCAGACGTGGAAGTCGGCCAGCAGGAAGGCGCGCGTGGCGGCGTCGGCGCCGGCAATGGCTTCCTGCTCCTGGGCGATGTGGCGGCGCAGCTGGCCGATCACGCTTTGCATCGGGCGGCCGGCCTCGCCCAGGATGCCGGTCTCGATGATGCGGCGCGCCGCGAAGGCGTCCTGCGCCTCCTCGGCCGAGGGCTGGACCACGTACCAGCCGCGCCGGGGCTGCACCTGCACGAAGCCGCGCGCCTGCAGTTGCATCAGCGCCTCGCGCACCATGGTGCGGCTGACCGCGAAGTTGTCGGCCAGCTCCTGCTCCCCCAGCCGTTCGCCGGGCGCCAGTTTCTGGGCCAGGATGGCTTCGACGACGCGCTCGGCGATGTGCTGGGGGCTTACAGGTGTCATTGCGTTGCAGGGTGGGCAGGAGTCACGACGGTTGCGGGGACGGCGGCGGCGCCGGAGGGCTCGGCGTCGGGCCCCTGATTGTCGGCCAGGCCGTCGAGCACGGCATGGGCGCGCTCGCGGTCGATGTCACCTTCCCAGGCGGCGATGGCCACGGTGGCCACGCAGTTGCCGATCAGGTTGCCCAGCGCGCGGGCAATGCCCATGAACCAGTCCACCGACAGCACCAGCACCAGGCCGATGGCGGGGATGGCCGGAATCGCATGCAGCGTGGCCGCCAGCACCACGATGGCCGAGCCCGGCACGCCGTGGGCGCCCTTGGAGGTCACCAGCGCAATCGCCAGGATGGTCAGCAGGTCGGCCATGCCGATGGGCGTGTTCGTGGCCTGGGCGATGAACACGGCCGCCAGCGTGATGTAGATGGAGAAGGCGTCCAGGTTGAACGAGTAGCCCGTGGGAATCACCAGGCCCACGGTGGAGTCGCGCACGCCCATGTTGCGCAGCTTGGCCATGATCTGGGGCAGCACGCTGTCCGAGGAGGTGGTGGCGAAGACCACCATCAGCTCCTCGCGCAGGTAGCGCAGCAGCTTGATCAGGCTGAAGCCCGAAAAGCGCATCACCAGCCCCAGCACCACGAAGACGAAGAAGATCACCGCCACGTAGAACAGCAGCACCAGCATGCCCAGCTGCTTGAGCGAGCCGATGCCGTACTGGCCCACGGTGAACGAGATCGCACCCAGCACGCCCAGCGGCGCCAGCTTGATGAGGATGCCCATGATCTTGAACAGCACGTTCGACAGCGTGTCGATCAGCGCATGCACGGGCGCGCCACGCTCGCCCAGCATGGTCAGCGCGCAGCCGAACAGCACGGCGAACAGCAGCACCTGCAGCACGTCGCCCGTGGCAAAGGCCTGCACCACGGTGGTGGGGATGAGCTTCATCAGGAAGTCCACCGTGCCGCCGCTGGTCAGCTTGTCGGCGTTGCTGGCATAGGCGCTCATGGCCGATGCGTCGAGCTTGCTCGGGTCCACGTTCATGCCCGCGCCGGGCTGGAACACGAAGGCCAGCACCAGGCCCAGCACCAGGGCGATGGTGGTCAGCACCTCGAAGTAGATCAGCGACTTGACGCCGACCCGGCCCACGCGCTTGAGGTCGCCTGCGCCCGCGATGCCGTGCACCACCACGCAGAACACCAGCACGGGAATGATCATCTTGATGAGCTTGATGAAGCCATCGCCCAGGGGCTTGAGCTTCACGGCCCATTCAGGGGCCAATATTCCGGCGAGCACACCCAGGATGAGTGCGATCACCACCTGTCCGAACAGTGATCTGGCAAAGCGGCGCATAGTCGTCTTTCGCAAGTTGTGGAATCTTGTATGCAAGTGGATTTACAACTTGCATGCAAGAATGTAGACAAGCGAAACGCGTGCCAGCAGAGGGTATTCCCTGCAGATTTGCGGCACTCCAGAGAGCATCAGCCTTGACTTTTTCTGCATGAAATCCGCCGATGCGGGCGGGCCTCCCCGCCGTGGTGCAGGGCGGGTGGCCGTCATGCCCGCGCATGGTGCGCAGGCGGGTGCGCGGGCGGGGCGCAGGCCCCGTGGCGGGGCATGCGGTGCATGCGCGGGCGCGGTGCCTTGCGCACCGCACCGGGATCAGCGCAGGTTGCGCTCCATCGCGCGGTCCTTGATGAAGAAGGCCGCCAGCAGGCCCAGCGTCACGCCGAACATCACATAAAAGGCCGGCGCCATGGGCGAGCCCGTGGAGCGGATCAGCCAGGTCACGATGAACTGCGCGAAGCCGCCGAAGATCATCACCGCCACGTTGTAGGCCATGGACATGCCGGCCGAACGCACCTGGGGCGGGAACAGCTCGGCCATCACCGTGCTGAACACGCCGAAGAACACGGCCACGAACACGCAGACCACCAGCTGGGTGATCAGCAGCTTCTGCACCGTGGGGCCGTCCGTCAGCCAGGCATACAGCGGGTAGAGCACCACCAGGTAGCCGATCAGCGAGCCGATGGTCAGCATGCGGCGGCCCACGCGGTCCGACAGGGCGCCGAAGAACGGCATGATCACCACCATCAGCGCGGCCCCGGCCATCTGCACCATGAAGGCATCGCGCATGGGCAGCTTCAGCGTCACCGTGGCATAGGTCACCAGATAGGTGAAGGTGATGTAGATGGACACCGTGGCCGTGACCACCAGGCCCATGCCCACCAGCGTCTCGCGCGCATGCGTGCGCAGCATCTCCATGATGCCGATCTGGCGCGCCTTGCCGCTGGCCTGCGCGGCCTGCATTTCCTTGAAGACCTCGGGCTCCTCCACATGGCGGCGGATGTACAGCGCCACGGGAACGATCAGCAGGCCCACGGCGAAGGGCACGCGCCAGGCCCAGGCCATCAGTTCCTCCTCGGTGAAGATCTCGGTGATCAGCGTGCCCGTGGCCGCGCCGATCAGCAGGGCCAGCATCTGGCCGGCCATCTGCCAGGAGCCATAGAAGCCGCGCTTGCCGGGCGGCGCCAGCTCGATCAGCAGTGCCGTGGACGTGCCGAACTCGCCGCCGGCCGCAAAGCCCTGCAGCAGCCGTGCCAGCACGATGAACAGCGGCGCCAGGATGCCCACCGCCGCATACGTGGGCGCCAGCGTGATCAGCGCGATCGCCACGGCCATCAGGCCCGTCACCATCACCATGGCCGCCTTGCGGCCCTTGCGGTCCCCGTACAGGCCCAGCAGGATGCCGCCCACGGGCCGCATGAAGAAGCCCACGCCGAACACGGCCGTGGTCATCAGGATGCGGTTGATGTTGTCGTCCGGATTGTCGGGATTGCTGGGAAAGAACAGCTTGGCGACGATGGGTGTCATGAAGGCGAACACCAGGAAGTCATACCACTCCAGCGCGTTGCCGATGACGGCAGCCACGATGTTGCGGGTCGAGACGGTTTGCTTGGTCAAAGCAGGGTCCATTTCCGAAAAGGGATTGAAAAGACGGCAGTCACGCCCGGGGCATGGGTCGGCGTGCCTGCCCGGGCCGCAACCCGGGCGTACACTGCTTCGCCATATGCAATGCCTATGCCATGGCCTGCGTCGTCCATGAAGGGCGGCGCAGGCCATGGCGCAGATGGAACCACATGACTACCTGGAAAAACACCCGCGACTGGCTGGAAACACTGGTCGCATTCGACACCACCAGCCGCAACTCCAACCTGGCGCTGATCGAGTGTGTACGCGATGAGTTGGCCACGCTGGGCGTGAGTGCCCGATTGTTCCACTCTCCGGACGGCGCCAAGGCCAATCTCTTCGCCACTTTGCCGGCCCACAACGGCGAAACGCAGGGTGGCATCGTGCTGTCCGGCCATACCGACGTGGTCCCGGTCGATGGCCAGCAGTGGAGCACCAACCCCTTTGCGCTCACCGAAAAGGGCGGGCGCCTGTATGGGCGCGGCAGCTGCGACATGAAGGGCTTCATCGCCGCCTCGCTGGCGCTGGTGCCCGAATTCCTGGCCACGCAGCGCGCCAGGCCCGTGCACCTGGCCTTCTCGTACGACGAGGAAATCGGCTGCGCGGGCGCGCCCGTGATGATCAACCAGCTCAAGGCCGAGGGCGCGCGCTTCGACGGCTGCGTGGTCGGCGAGCCCACCAGCATGCAGGTGGTGGTGGCGCACAAGGGCATCAACCTCTACCGCTGCCGCGTGCACGGCAAGGCCGCGCACTCGTCGCTCACGCCGCGCGGCAGCAATGCCATCGAGTACGCGGCGCGGCTGATCTGCCGCATCCGGGACATCGCCGACCACTTCAAGGCGCACGGCCCCTACGACGAATTCTTCGACGTGCCCTTCACCACCATGACCACCAACCAGATCCAGGGCGGCATCGCGGTCAACACCATCCCCGAGCTGTGCGAATTCGCCTATGAATTCCGCAACCTGCCCGGCATGTCGGTGGATGGCATCCAGGCCCAGGTCGAGTCCTATGTGCGCGACGAACTGCTGCCACGCATGCGCGCCGAGTTCGCCGACGCGCGCATCGAGATCGAGACCGGCGCCAGCGCGCCCGCGCTGGAAGCCTCGGAAGAAGCCGCCATCACCCAGCTGGTGCGCGCGCTGACCGCCGACCAGGAAAAGCGCAAGGTGGCCTACGGCACCGAGGCCGGCCTGTTCCACAACGCCGGCATTCCCACCGTGGTCTGCGGCCCCGGCTCCATCGAGCAGGCGCACAAGCCCGACGAGTTCGTCGAGCTGGCCCAGCTCGACGCCTGCGAGCGCTTCCTGCGCAAGATGGGCACGTCGCTCTGAACCAGGGCGGGGCGCGCAGCGCTCGGCGCAGCAACCCGCTCGGGTTTGCCAAGGCCAGCGCGCGGGGGCAGGGGCGACAATCGCCAGGTACGGCGCGCCCGCCGCGCCTCTTTGTCTTCACCGAATCTGTCCATCCCATGCCCCAGACCACTCCCGCCTGCCCCCAGTGCGGCCTTGAAAACACCTATCCCGACGCCGCCAGCTACATCTGCCCCGACTGCGCCTTCGAATGGCCCATGCAGGCCGAAGAAGAGTCCGGCGAAGCCGCCGCTGGCGACGGCATCGTGCGCGACGCCAACGGCAATGCGCTGGCCGACGGCGATGCCGTGATCCTGGTCAAGGACCTCAAGGTCAAGGGCTCGTCCACCGTGCTCAAGAAGGGCAGCAAGATCAAGGGCATCCGCCTGGTCGATGGCGCCGACGGCCACAACGTGGACTGCAAGACCGAACTGGGCTCCATGCTGCTCAAGTCGGAGTTCCTCAAGAAGGCCTGAGCATGCTGGCGCTGTCGCTTGCGGTATCGGCGGTCCTCGGGCTGCTGGCGCTGTGGGTGTTTGCGCCCTTGTTCATTGCGCTGACCGCTGGCGCGGTGGTGGCCCTGCTGCTGCTGACACTGGCCGGCCGTACGGGTCTCTCGGGTCTCATGGGCCGCACCGCGCGCACCCTGCCCGTGGCGGGCTGGTGGGCCGTTGCGCTGTGCGCCGGCGCGGCCTGCGTGGCCATGCTGGTGCTGCTGCCCGACCGGCTCGATGGCGCGCCCTTCCTTGCCTTCGGCATGGGCCTGCTGGCAGCCACCTGCGCCGGGGCGCTGGTCTGGTTGACGGGCTGGCTGATCGCCGGGCGGCAGCCTGTGCAGGTGTCCTGGTGGACCGGCTCGGCCCTGGCCGGCCTGGGCGCCTTCCTCGCCCTGCTGCTGGGCGGCCCCGACACGGCGGGCTGGATGGCCTGGCGCGACCAGCTGCGCGGCTACGAGGCCGTGCCGCTGCGCATCACGCTGGCCGAAGCGCCCACGGCGCAGCGCGAGCAGGCCCTGGCCGAACTGCTGCAGCCCTTGCTGGAGCAGGGCAGCCGTGACGTCCGCCATCGCCAGTCCACGCGCTTCGGCAACTCGGTCGAGCATGCCGTGGTGCCCGCCCGCTGGCGCATCGAGGGCAGGCTGCTGGAGATCATGCTGGCCGAGAAACCGCCCGCGCCCCTGCTCAGTGCCCATGTCGCTTTGCTGGAGCAGTTCGCCGCCAGCGGCCCCGCCCAGGCAGGCCAGGCACCGTCTTGGCTGATGCTGGCCAGCGCCCAATGCCTGCCGCCGCCGCGCCTGCGCGAACTGTCGCGTCTGCTGGGCCAGGGCAGCGAGCTGCTGGCCCGCGCGCGGCGCTGCACGCAGCAGCGCTCGGCGCAATTGCAGCGCCTGTGGCCGCTGCTGGCCGGCAGTGTGGAGCGCGTGGAGGTGGGCGAGGCGCGGCGCTTTCATCCGTGGCTCGGCCTGCAGCGCTGGCAGGCTGTGGCACTTCCCGACAATCCGGAGCCCTAGGCGGGCTCCACGTCCTTCCACTGGCCGGGCTCCAGGCCGTCCAGCGTGTAGGGCCCGATGGCCGCGCGCACCAGCCGCAGCGTGGGGTGGCCAATGGCCGCCGTCATGCGGCGAACCTGGCGGTTGCGGCCTTCGCGGATGACCAGTTCGATCCAGCAATCGGGAATGTTCTGGCGCACGCGGATGGGCGGGTCGCGCTGCCACAGCACGGGCGGCGGCTCCAGCCGGCGCGCCTGCGCGGGCAGCGTCATGCCGTCGTTGAGCTGCACGCCCTGGCGCAGGGCCTGCAGCGCGGCCTCGTCGGGCAGTCCCTCGACCTGTACCCAGTAGGTTTTCTCCATCTTGAAGCGCGGATCGGCGATGCGCGCCTGCAGCGGGCCGTCATTGGTCAGCAGCAGCAGTCCTTCGCTGTCGGCGTCGAGCCGGCCTGCCGCATGCACGCCCGGCACGTCGATGTATTCCTTGAGGCCACGCCAGCGGCCCTCGGGGGTGAACTGGCTGAGTACGCCGTAGGGCTTGTTGAAGCACAGCAGGCGTGAGGGGCCGGTGTCGGGCCGGTCGGCGAAGGCGGTCTGCGGGCGCCGGGATGGGCCCGCAAAGGAGCGCGAGGGAGGGCGTTTTCTGGGTTGCATGGACTCAGCGATTGTCGTCGGGATAGACCGCGCGCACGCACTCCAGCCAGGCCCTCGCCGCGCGCGACAGATAGCCGCTGCGCCACAGCTGCACCACGTCCCAGTGCAGTTCAGGCCCCACCAGCGGGCGGCTGGACACGCGCCGGGGGTCGAACCGCGCGATCACATGCTCGAACATCACGGCCACGCCCACGCCTTCTGCCACCAGGTCGCCGATGAAGTCCCAGTAGCGCGTCTGCAGCCGCACCTGTGGGCTGAAGCCTGCCGCCGCGCAATGCTCCAGCACGGCCTGGTGCAGGGCGAAGTCCGAGGTGTAGAACACAAAGGGCCGCCGGGCCAGCTCGCTCCAGTGCACGGGTGCGTCCGGGTCGGGCACCTCGTGCGCGGCAAAGGCCACGCGTGTCTTCTGGTGGGCGATGGTGCAGTACTCCAGGCCCTCTCCGGCCAGGTCGCCACCCGCCTCGCCCGCGCCGTGCAGGCCCAGCGCCATGTCCAGCTTGCCGTCCAGCAGCAGCTGGCGCTGGGCGCGTGCGCCCTGCTCCTGCACATGCAGTTCCACGCCCGGATGCAGTTGCTGAAAGCGCGCGATCACGGGCGCCATGTAGTGCCCGGCCGTGGGCATGATGCCCACGCTCAGGCTGCCGCGCGCAATGCCGTCCACCTCGGCCACCTCCTGCAGCAGCTGGCGTGACTGCTCCAGCACCTGCAGGCCGCGCGCATGGACCACCTGGCCTGCGTCGGTCAGTTGCACACCGCGCCCCTCGCGCAGCAGCAGCGGGCCGCCCAGCTCCTCCTCCAGCGCCCGCACCATCTTGCTGATGGTGGGCTGGGTCACATGCAGCGCCTCGGCCGCACGCGTGAAGCTGTTGCAGCGCACCACCTCGACAAAGTAGCGCAGCGCGCGCAGGTCCATGAGGATTTCTTTTGTGCATGGGAAAAATGGAGATTATTCATTTTACGAATCTAAGTGCAAACCCTAGGATTGCCCCATGTCAAAGATTTCCGCCACGCCCGTCCTGCGGCCGCAGGTGTTTCAGGGCCTGCTGCACCGCTGCTGGCCGCTGCTGCGCGGCGTGCTGCAGGTGGGGCTGCTCAGTGCGCTGTGGGTGGCCATGGAGGCCGTGCGCGCGCATTTCGGCTGGGGCATGCCGGCCGGGCTGATCGGCTTCGCGCTGCTGGCCACGGGCCTGTTCAGCGGGCTGGTCAAGGCCCGCTGGCTGCAGGGCGGCACCAACTGGCTGCTGGCCGAGATGCTGCTGTTCTTCGTGCCCGCCATGCTGGTCGTCACCGAATACACCGAGCTGATCCAGCACCAGGGCCTGCGCATCCTGGGCGTCATCGTGGCCAGCACGGCCTGCGTGATGGCCGCCACGGCGCTGGCCGTGGACCGCGTCTACCGGCTGGAGCTGTGGCTGGCCCGGCGCCGCTCCACGCGCGCCGGGCTGCACAGGAAGCAGGAGTGAACGCCATGTCCGACCAGGCCATAGGCCTGCTGTCGCTGCTGGCCACGCTGGCCTGCTATGCGGCCAACAAGCGCGTGTACCGCCGCCATCCGCATCCGCTGCTCATGCCCATCGTTGCCACGCCCATGGTGCTGATCGCGCTGGCGCTGCTGACCCATGTGCGCTACCCGCAGTACATCGCCCAGACGCACTGGCTGGTCTGGCTGCTGGGCCCCACCACGGTGGCCTTTGCGCTGCCCCTGCACGAAAACCGCCACTTGCTGCGCAAGCACTGGATGTCGATCGCCACCGGCGTGCTCGTGGCCAGTGGCGTGTCCATTGCCACCACCATCTGGTTCGCACAGGCCTTCGGACTGCCCGTGGACCTGCAAAAGGGCCTGGCCGTGCGCTCGGTGACCACCCCCTTCGCCATCGAGGCCGAGCGCGTGCTGGGCGGGCCCACCGACCTGGCCGCGCTGTTCGTGCTGCTCACGGGCGTCAGCGGCATGCTCATGGGCGAGACCATCCTGCGGCTGCTGCCGCACGTGCGCAGCAAGCTGGCTGCGGGCGCCATTCTGGGTGGTGCCGCGCATGGCAGCGGGGTGGCGAAGGCGCGGCAGTTTGGGGATGTGCAGGCGGTGGTTGCTTCGTTGGTGATGATGATTGCGGGGGCGTTGAATGTGGTGGTGGCGCCTTGGGTGAGGGTGCTGTTTTTCTGAAGTGATTTTCTGAAGTGATGCGGGAGCTGCCATCCTTAGCGGGGGTTTGATGGCTGGGGCTTTTGGGGGCCTGGCTGTCTTTGGGTTTGGGGCGGGATGGGGCTGCCCGTGAGGGCGTCCGCATGCCTTGCACATGGTCTTGACTCCCGCCCACCTTGTTTGCTTTTGGCTTAGGTGCATTTTTTGCCCCTGCCGGGTGGTTGTTTTTCGAGGCCGGGTCTCGGCCCGGCGGCCGACTCACTTTCTTGTCTCGCTACAAGAAAGTGAGCAAAGAAAAGCGCCCGAATGTCCGCGACCCCTTCGCTTCGCTGCGGGGCAACCTGCGCCGTGGCGGTTGCGGGGTTCGCCGTGAAACTCACTTCGCTCTGCGAGCTACGTTCAAACAATCACGGCGAGTCAGATGACGAAGCAGTCCTGTCCTGCGGCAGGACTGCAACCCCGCAACCGCCACGGCGCAGGCGCGGACATACGGGGAGTGGGTGCGGGCCTTCGCTGCGCTCGGCCTGGAGTGCTGGGGCGCTTGCCATCTTGAAAGCCTCTATCATCGCGGCAGCCCCCTGTTCCGGGGCCGGTGCGTAAGAACATCCAAAACGAAGCGGTGCGGCCTCGCCGTCAAGGAGGCCTTGTCACGTCTGATTTCCGGAGCGTGGGCGCAAGCCTGCGTTCCTGCGGTTACGGACGGGATGGGGCTACCCGCAAGGGCGTCCGCACGGCTTCGTTCGTGTTCTTAACATCCCGTCCACCTGTCTGTGCGTAAGAACACGGGCCGGTGGTTTTTGTTCTCACGAAGGAGTACGAAACCATGCACGGCATTTCTTCTTTTGCATTCCCCTCTGCCACCCATGCGCCTCACTCTGGCGCATCTGCCGTGGGAAGGGTTGCGCCATGAGTACCGCTTCCACAACCCTGACCCAGCCCAGCCCGCAGCAGTTGAGCCATGCCGTGACCGAGATCGGCCGGCTGACGCTGCAGGGCAGCAGCGAGGTGTATTCCCTGGGCCAACTGGCGCTGGCCTGGCTGGAGCCGCCCGAGGGCTACCGCAATCTGGAGGTGGTGGCCAATGCGCTGCAGGCCATTTGCGGGGCTGCGCAGCGGATGGAGGAACTGGTGGAGGACGAGGTCAACCACGTGCATTGCCTGCAGGAAGACCCGGCGTATCTGCGGCGGATGGCGGCCGCTGCGGCGGCGTTCCAGCGCTGATTCAGGCTTTCTTGTGACAGGCCTGCCGGGGCATTGCGCCCCGGGTTTCGGTAAATCACTTTTAGGCTTTGTGAATCTAGATGTATGTAGTCTGCATGGGTGTGTGCACAGACCGTGGTTCACTGAGACTTTTGATGACCCAGAGAATTCCTGTCATGGGATATTGTTCCGTAAACCAGCGGCAGTCCCCCTATTCACCACCAGCCTGTCCATCCTTGTTTAGGAATGTTTGGTAGATCAGATATGGAATCAACGAAACTACCAGCCACCACCAGCTAGATTGTATGTAGGCCAGAATCCAGCAAGTCCAGGCGAATATTACGGCACACCAACCAAAAATGATCGAAAAGCGAGGAGTTTTCATTAGGGTGTCTTCACGCCACTGAAACCCTCTTGGACATAAGTCATATGGAAAATAATGCAGGCCATGAGATTCAGTCGCTGATCTTCTTGAACCGGCCGGATTTATCCCTGTCTCTTATACACATCTAAAAGGGGGGGGGGGGGGGGGGGGGGGGGGGGGGGGGGGGGGGGGGGGGGGGGGGG
>NZ_JAELTK010000007.1:0-114860 GCF_016428765.1 Delftia sp. ASV31 | reverse complement strand
CCGGCAGGTGGAGCGCTTTCTGACACAGGCATTCAAGGCCTTGCTGGCCCAGGTGGACCTGCCCCGCGCGGCGGCGGATCTGTTGTCGGGCCTGACCAGGGATGGCCGCCACCAGGCCGTGCTGGACGATGTGCTGGCCCGCGTCAGCGGCGTGCTGCGCGAGGCCGAGACCCATGTGCTGATCGCCCAGACCATCGTGCTGTGGCTCAAGCGCGAGCATCCGCTCAAGGAAAAGATGCTGCCCACGGACTGGCTCAGCGACAAGGGCGCCAGCGCCATTGCGGGCGCGCTCGACAGCCTGCTGCAGGACATTGCCAGCAATCCCGAGCACCACATGCGCAAGGCCTTCGACGCCTCCGTGGACCGGCTGGTCACGCGGCTGCAGTCCGACCCCGCCATGTCCGAGCGCGCCGAGCGGCTGCGCCACTACCTGCTGCACGACGAGAAGCTGGCCGGCTACCTGCGGGCGCTGTGGCTGGGCCTGCGCGCCAAGCTGCAGGCGGACCTGGCCAACGAGCATTCGCAGGTGGCGCGCAAGACCGCCGCCATGGGCCGCTGGCTGGGCCAGTCGCTGGCGCACGACGAGGCGCTGCGCAGTTCCATGAACGAGCGCCTCAAGCGCTGGGCCCAGGCGCTGGCGCCCGATGTCTCGCAGTTCCTGGCCCAGCACATCGCCGATACCGTGCGGCGCTGGGATGCGCGCGAGCTGTCCGAGCTGATCGAGCTGCACATCGGCAAGGACCTGCAGTACATCCGCATCAACGGCACCGTGGTCGGCGGTGCCGTGGGGCTGGTGCTGTTCCTGGTCTCCAATGCGGGGCGGATGTGGGCCTGATCACTGGCCGGCCGGCTGGTCCCGTCCCCACAGCGCAATCACGCGCACATAGGCCAGCTCGGCCAGCAGCTCCACCAGCGTCTGCGTGACGATGACGGCCGGCAGCACGGGAATGGCGCCAGGCACGGCCAGGGCCAGCGGCAGCACGACCAGCGAATTGCGCGTGCCCGCGCTGAACGCGACCGCTCGGCCTGCGGGCGCTGGAAGCCGGAAGGCGCGCGCCACCAGCCAGCCCAGGGCGGGCGCTGCCACCGCAAAGGCCGCATAGACGGGCACCATGCTCCAGGCTGCCTGCGTTGCCGGGCCCAGTTGGGGCAGCACGGAGGCGATCACCACGAACAGCACCAGCGCGGTGGCCGGCACGGGCAGCAGGCCCAGCCATGCCGAGGCGCTGGCGCCGCGCCGGCTGCGGGCCGCCCACAGCTGCGTGGCAGCGGCCAGGGCCAGCGGCACGGCGATCAGCCACACGAACGCATGCAGGAAAGGCCCCGCCTGGACCAGCCGCGCCGCATCGTCACCCAGGAACAGGCCCAGGTAGCCGGGCAGGGCCAGCATCTGCGCGATCAGCAGGGCCGGCGTGGCTGCCAGCAGCAGGCGCGCGTCAGCACGTCCCAGGTGGGAGAAGGTGACCACGTAGTCGATGCAGGGCGCCAGCAGCACCAGCAGCGCGCCCAGGCGCAGCAGGGGGTCGGCGGGCAGGAACTGCAGCAGGGCCCAGACCAGCACCGGCACCACGATGAAGTTGGCCGTCATCAGCGCGGCCAGGAAGCGCACCTGGCCGAAGGCGCGCCGCAGCTCGGCCACGGGCACCTGCAAGAAGGTCACGTACAGCATCAGCGCCAGCGCGGGGTTGATGGCACGCTCCAGCACGCCCGTGCCGGGCAGCGCCCAGGCGGCGGCCGCGGCCAGGGCCACGGCGGCGAAGTAGATGGGGATCTGGCGCTGTTCGAGCGCGTCTCGGGTGTCTTGCATTCGGGGCGCCGGGTGCGGCAGAGGCGGCAGGTGCGGCAATGGGTACGGGGTGCCTAGTATGGCAACGGTGCGGCCAGCCGCTGTCTCGAATTCCCTGCACTCGGCCCGACAGGCTCAGCCGGGCGATGCCGCGCCCAGCACCTTGTAGAGGTAGGAGCGCGAGATGCCCAGCTCCTGCGCGGCCAGCTTCTTGTTGCCGCCGCAGCGTGCGATGGCGTCGAGGATGGCGTTGCGCTCCTGGTCCTTGAGCGGGGCCACGGCGCCGGTGGAGGGCATGCCGGGCTCGGCGGCGGGCGAAGGTCGTGCGCCGGCCAGCGGGTCCTCGTGGCGCGCGAAGTTGTCCACGCCCAGCAGGTGGCCGTCGCAGAACACCAGGGCCTCTTCCACGCGCTGGCGCAGCTGGCGCACATTGCCGGGCCAGGCCTGGCGGGCCAGGTAGGGCATGACGCCGGGCGCGATGCGCGGCAGCGCAATGCCGTTGCGCTCGCAGAACGACTGGGCAAAGCGCTGCACCAGGGCCGGGATGTCCTCCAGGCGCTGGCGCAGGGCGGGCACATGCAGCACCACGCCGCTGAGGCGGTAGAACAGGTCCAGCCGGAAGCGGCCGCTGTCGATGAGGCCGCGCAGGTCGCGGTGCGTGGCGGCCACGATGCGGAAGTTCACCTGCCGGCCGCTGTGCGCGCCCAGGCGCTGCACCTGGCGGTCCTCCAGCACGCGCAGCAGCTTGACCTGGATCTCCATGGGAATGTCGGCCACTTCGTCGAGGAAGAGCGTGCCGCCCTCGGCCTGCTCCAGCTTGCCGGGCTGTCCCTGCCTGCGCCCGCCCGTGAAGGCGCCGGCCTCGTAGCCGAACAGCTCGGACTCGATCAGCGTGGCCGGCAGGGCCGCGAGGTTGAGGCTGACCAGGGGCGCGTCGGCATCGCGCCCGCGCGCATGCAGGGCCTGGGCCACCAGTTCCTTGCCGCTGCCGCTCTCGCCCAGGATGAGCACGGGCACGTCCAGCCGCGCCACGGCGTCGATCTCGCGGGCCAGCCTTTGCATGGGGGCGCTGGCGCCCACCATCTGCGCCGTGGGCGTGCCGCCGCGCAACTGGCTCAGTTCGCGCTTGTAGTGCTGCACCTCGTCATGCAGCTGGTTCAGCCGCTGCTGCATGCGGTTGAGTGCCTCCACGCCGCTGAAGCTGACCTGGCCCACGGCGCCCACCACGGCGCCGCCCTCGTAGACCGGCATGCGGTTGACGATGCGGCTCACGCCCGGCCCCAGCTGCTGCAGGTCGCCGATCTCGGCCCGGCCGCTGCGCACCACGTGGGGCAGGCGCGAGTTGGGGATCACGTCCTCGGCGCGCCGGCCTGCGGCCGTGCCGGGCGCCAGGCCGAAGAACTTCTCGTGCACGGGGCTGATGTAGCGCATCAGCCCTTCATGGTCGGCCACCGTGATCGCCTGGTACGGGTTGGTCAGGAACATGTTGAGGATGGCGAAGGCGAAGGGCACGCTGGCCACCATGTCGAACAGCGCCGCCGCCTCGTCGGCCGGGCGCAGCAGGGCGACCTCGCCCTCGGCATCGGCCAGCACCACGGCCACATGGCGGGCCACCGTGCCGCGCGGGCCCGGCGTTTCCACGTGCAGCAACTGGCCATGGCCGATGGGGTTGTGCCCGTCGCCGTGCGCGCGGGCCAGGGCCTCGGTGACGGCTGCATGCAGCAGCGGCTCCTGCGCCAGGCCCAGCCGCGCCACGGGCTCTGGCGAGTCGCGTCGCCAGACGAGAACGCCGAATCGGTGGTCGGGGGAGCTGGGCATGGGCATGGCGGGCAGTGGCTGGGGTGAACGCACTCTAGCGGCGCGCAGGCCACGGGTCTGTCCCCGTGGTGTCTCCATTGAAGACAGTGCCCAACCCGTGTCTTCGAGGCTGTCCTTGATGTGGACACGCGAAGGTCGATTGTGGAAAAAATTCTTTGAATTCAACGCACTGCGTTCTGGCACGCCTTGTGCATCTCTACATGCACAAGGAGACACGACGACATGAGCTGGCAACCCGAAGTGGACGAGATCGCATACCGCCGCGCACTGGCGGCCAAACTGGGCGGAGAGGACAAGGTGGCGCGGCACAAGGCCGCCGGCAAGCTCACGGTGCGCGAGCGCATCGATGCCTGCACGGACGCGCAGTCCTTCGTGGAGGTGGGCTCGCTCACCGGCTCGGGCCAGTACGACGGCCTGGGCAGGCTGACGGACTTCACGCCCTCCAACCTCATCATGGGCCGGGCGCGCGTGGGCGGGCGGCCCGTGGTCGTGGTGGGCGACGATTTCACGGTGCGCGGCGGCGCCAACGACGGCGCCGTGGGCGACAAGCTGATCTTTGCCGAGAAGATGGCGCACGACCTGCGCCTGCCCATGGTGCGCCTGGTGGACGGCACGGGCGGCGGCGGCTCGGTGCGCAACATCGAGACCAAGGGCTACACCAGCGTGCCCACCATGAAGGTCTGGAGCCAGGTGGTGCAGAACCTGTCCACCGTGCCCGTGGTCTCGCTGGCCCTGGGCTCGGTGGCCGGCATGGGCGCGGCGCGCGTGGCCTCCAGCCATTACTCGGTGATGGTCAAGGAGACCGCCCAGCTGTTCAATGCCGGCCCGCCCGTGGTGGCGCGCATCGGCCAGAACGTGACCAAGAACGAGTTGGGCGGCAGCCAGGTGCACACGCGCAACGGCGTGGTCGATGACGAGGTAGCCACCGAGCAGGAGGCCTTCGAGCGCGTGCGCCGCTTCCTGTCCTACCTGCCATCGTCGGTGTACGAGCTGCCTGCGCGCACCGCGCCGCAGGACGATCCGCGGCGGCGCGACGAATGGCTGCTGTCGGCCATTCCGCGTGATGGCCGCAAGGTCTACAAGATCCGGCCCATCGTCGAATGCCTGGTCGATGAGGGCTCCTTCCTGGAGACGGGCCGCCACTGGGGACGGGCCATCGTCACGGGGCTGGCGCGCATCGACGGCTGGCCCGTGGCCGTGGTGGCCAGCGACCCGTACTTCTACGGCGGCGGCTGGGACGGCCCCTCGGCCGAGAAGTTCACGCGCTTCGTGGACATGGCCCAGACCTTCCACCTGCCCGTGGTCAACCTGGCGGACATCGCGGGCTTCCAGATCGGCGTGGAGGCCGAGAAGGCCGGCGTCATGCGCTACGGCGTGCGCGCCCTGGCCGCCGTCTACCAGGCCACCGTGCCCTGGTGCAGCATCCTCATCCGCCGCGCCTACGGCGTGGCGGCGGCCGGCCACCAGCACATGGGCCGCTTCAACTTCCGCTATGCCTGGCCCTCGGCCAACTGGGGCTCGCTGCCCATCGAGGGCGGGCTGGAGGTGGCCTACAAGGCCGAGATCGAAGGCGCCGACGACCCCGTGCAAAAGCGCGCCGAGATCGAGCAGCGCGTGCGCAGCCTGACCTCGCCCTTCCGCACGGCCGAGGCCTTCGGCATCGACGAGGTGATCGATCCGCGCGACACGCGCGCCCTGCTCAGCGAATTCGTGGAACTGGCCGCGCCGCTGCGCGAGGCCGGAGCGCCGCAGTTCGGCCTGCGGCCCTGAACGCATAAAAACCCAAGGAGACAAAGCAATGGCAACCAGACAACCGAGCGCGCCCTCGCGCCGCACCGCCCTGGCCCTGTGCCTGGCGCCGTGCCTGACCCTGTGCGCCGCGACGGCGGCCCAGGCCCAGGCCCCCCAGGAGGACAAATGGCCCACGCGCCCCGTGCGCATCGTGGTCGGCTTTCCTGCAGGCTCGTTCACCGACACCATTGCACGTGCGCTGTCCGAGCCGCTGAGCAAGTCGCTGGGCCAGCCCGTGGTGGTGGAGAACAAGCCCGGCGCCAACGGCGCCATCGGCGTGGGCGAGGTGGCGCGCGCCGCGCCCGACGGCTACACCCTGCTGGTCACCAACTCCAGCAGCATCACCATCAACCCCCAGATCTACAAGAAGATCACCTACCGCGCCAAGGACTTCGCGCCCATCACCATGGTGCTGGATGCGCCCTTCATCCTCACCGTCAACCCCGAGTGGGCGCAGAAGCACCAGATCCGCTCGGCCAAGGACGTGATCGCCTTCGCCAAGGGCCATCCCGACAAGCTCAGCTACGGCTCTGCCGGCCCCGGCAACATCGCCCACCTGGCCTATGCGGCCTGGAGCAACCGCACGGGCGTGAAGACCACGCATGTGCCCTACAAGAGCGCATCGCAGGCGCAGATGGCCGTGCTCAGCGGCGAGCTGGACACGCAGTTCGACACCTGGAGCGCGCTGCCCCACATCGCCAGCGGCAAGCTCGTGGCGCTGGCCGTCACCGCACCCCGGCGCATGCAGCAACTGCCCGAGGTGCCCACCATGGCCGAGGCCGGCTATGCCGATTTCGACGTCACCTTCTGGGCCGGCCTGCTGGCGCCCGCGGGCACGCCGCCGGCCATCGTCAACCGGCTCTACGAGGCCTCCAGGGGCGTGCTGCAGGACGCCCGCATCCGCGCCGTGCTCAGCAGCCAGGGCGAGCCCGTGATGATGCCGCCCGCGCCGTTCGGCCAGCGCATCGCCAAGGAAGTGGCCGACTGGGGCCAAGTCATCCAGCGCGAAGCCTTGTCTTTGGATTGATGAGGTACGCATGTCTCTGTTGCAAGCACTGAACCCCCGCTCGGTCGCCATCCTCGGCGCATCCGACAACCCCATCAAGGCCGGTGGCCGGCCCATCGACTACCTGCGGCGCCATGGTTTCCCAGGCCGCATCCTGCCCATCAATCCCAAGCGCGCCGAGGTCCAGGGCCTGGCCGCCTACCCCTCGCTGCGCGCGCTGCCCGAGACGCCCGACGCCGTGGTCATCAGCCTGCCCGGCGAGGACGTGGCCGCCGCCATCGACGACTGCGTGGCCGTGGGCGCGCGCCTGGCCGTGATCTATTCCTCGGGCTTTGCGGAGCTGGGCGAGGAGGGTCGCCGGCAGCAGGCCGACCTGGTGGCGCGGGCGGGCCGGGCGCCAGGCGGCGGGCTGCGCCTGTTCGGCCCCAACTGCCAGGGCGTGGCCAACTTCGCCACGGGCGCCATCCTCAACTTCTCGACCATGATCAACGAGAACGCGCCGGCCGACGGCCCCGTGGCCATCGTCAGCCAGAGCGGCGCGGGCGCGGCCATTCTCTACGGCGGCCTGCGCCGCGCGGGCATCGGCGTGCGCTACATGCTGTCCACGGGCAACGAGGCCGATGTCTGCGCAGCCGAGGCCGTGCGCGCCGTGGTCGAGGACGAAGGCATCCGCCTGGTCGTGCTCTACATCGAGACGCTGCGGCAAAGCGCCTGGCTGGCCGAGGCCGCGCGCCTGGCGCATGCGCGCGGCGTCACCATCCTGGCCGTGAAGGCCGGCCGCACGCGCGCAGGCCAGGCCACGGCCAGCTCGCACACGGGCGCGCTGGCGGCCGAGGACGCGCTGGCCGATGCCTTCCTGCGCCAGCACGGCATACCGCGCCTGGCCGACTTCCGCGAGCTGATCGACTACGCGCCGCTGTTCCTGTCCCAGCCTGCGCCGCGCGGTCGCCGCGTGGTCAGCATCAGCAATTCGGGCGCCACCTGCGTGCTGTCGGCCGACGCGGCCGAGGAATACGGACTGGCCCTGGAGCCGTTCGATGCCGCCACGCTGGATGGCCTGTCCCAGGCCCTGCCGTCCTATGTCACGGCGCGCAATCCCATCGACATGACCACGGCCCTGCTGGGCAGGCCGCAGACCTTTGGCGACACGCTGCGGGCCTTGTCGGGCAGCGGTGCGGCGGACCTCGTTCACGTGGGCTTCCCGATCGGCGGCGAGGGCTATGACTTCGCCGACTTCGCGGGCCAGGCCAGCCGCTTTGCGCGCGACACCGGCGTGCCCATTGCGGTCAGCGTCAACCAGGACTGGGTGGCCCAGGCCTTCCAGGACCAGGGCGTGCCCACCTTCTGGAGCGAACGCGCCGCCATGCGCGGCCTGGCGCTGCTGGCCGAGCAGGCCGGTGGCAGGCAGGCACAGGCGCCGTCTGCCGAGGCATCGGTGCCGGTGGCGGCCTCCCGCTCCATCACGCTGGTTACGCTGGACGAGCCCTCCAGCCTGTCCGAACTCGCCCGCGCCGACCTGCCGGTGATGCGCCATCTGGTCTGCAGGAGCGAGGACGAGGTGCGCGCCGCCATCGAGTCCCTGCCACGGCCCCTGGTGGCCAAGGGCGTGTCCGCCGATCTCTCGCACAAGTCCGAGCATGGCCTGGTGCGGCTCAACATCCGCGAGGCGGAGCAGGCGCTGCAGGCCTTTGGCGACTTCGCCGCCACGCTGGCCCGCCTGGGCGCGGCCGATGGCGGCCTGCTGCTGGGCGCCCAGCACAGGGCCGACTTCGAGCTGGCGCTGGGTGCCCATGTGGATGCCGAGTTCGGCGTGGTGGTCATGGTCGGCCAGGGCGGTGTGCTGGTGGAGGCGCTCAGGGACGTGCAGTTCCTCGTGGCTCCCTTCAGTGCGCGGCAGGCGCTGGATGCCCTTGCGCGCCTGGCCATCGCCCCGGCCTTTGGGGCCGTGCGCGGCATGCCTGCCGTGGAGCTGGACGCCGTGGCCGCCATGATGGTGCGGCTGGGCGACTGGATGCTGGCCCAGGGCGGGCGCGTGCAGTCGGTCGATGCCAATCCCGTGCTCGTGGCGCGCGGCGCGCAGGCGCCGGTCATCGTCGATGCGGTGGTGGCCGTGGCCGCCGCGCCAGCGGCGTCCTCGGAGGCGGCATGAGCGGCGCCCCGCACCCCATCCGCCGCGTGCTGGTCGCCAACCGGGGCGCCGTGGCCGCGCGCGTGATCCGCACGCTGCGGCGCATGGGCCTTGAATCCGTGGCCGTGTACTCCGAGGCCGATGCCGGCCTGCCCTATGTGCGCGCTGCCGACCAGTCCGTGTGCATAGGCCCTGCGCCCGCCGCGCAAAGCTATCTGGACCAGGCGCGGCTGCTGCAGGTGGCGCGCGAGACGGGGGCCGATGCCGTGCACCCGGGCTACGGCTTTCTCTCCGAGAACGCGGACTTCGCCGAGGCCGTGCAGCGCCAGGGCCTGTGCTTCATCGGCCCCTCGCTGCACTGGATACGCACGCTGGGCCACAAGACCCAGGCGCGGGCCTTCATGGCCGCCCAGGGCATGCCGCAGGCGGCCAGCTCGGCCGTGCTGCACAGCCTGCAGGAGGCGCAGGCGGAGGCGGCGCGCATCGGCTTTCCCGTGCTGGTCAAACCCGCAGGCGGGGGCGGCGGCATCGGCATGCTGCCCGCGCACGATGCACCGCAGCTGGAGGGCGCCTGGTCCAAGGCCAGCGGCATTGCCGCCAAGTACTTCGGCACGGCCGAGCTGTACCTGGAAAAGCTGATCGAGGCGCCGCGCCACATCGAGTTCCAGGTGCTGGCCGACCGCCATGGCGAGGTGCGCGTGCTGTTCGAGCGCGACTGCTCGGTGCAGCGCCGCCACCAGAAGGTGGTGGAAGAGGCCCGCCCCGCAGGCATTCCCGCGCAGGCCCTGGCCGACATGCGGCAATTGCTGGCCGGCCTGCTGGCGCGCACGGGCTATGACGTGATCGGCACCGTGGAGATGCTCTACACGCCGCAGCACGGCTTTGTCTTCCTGGAGATGAACACGCGGCTGCAGGTCGAGCATGCGGTGACCGAGGAGATCACGGGCATTGACATCGTCGAGGCCCAGATCCGCCTGGCCGCCGGCGAGCGCATGCGGGAGGTGCTGCCCGCCGAACCCGTGGCCCGCGGCCATGCCATCGAGGCGCGCATCTATGCCGAAGACCCCGTGCGCTTCCTGCCCTCGCCAGGGCGCCTGGACCGCTTCGAGATGCCCCAGGGCGAAGGCCTGCGCGTGGAGACCGGCTATGCCCAGGGCTGCAGCGTCACGCCCTTCTACGACCCCATGGTCGCCAAGCTCGTGGCCCATGGCAGCGACCGCGCCCAGGCCATCGCGCGGCTGCGCCAGGCACTGGCGCAGACCCGCATCGAGGGCGTGAAAACCAACATCCCCTTCATCGAACGCATCCTGGGCCACGCCGATTTCCTGGACCTGCGCATCGACACCGGCATCGCCCAGCGCGTGCTGTCCCACCTTTGAAAGCCCTACCCATGACCACCACCCCGAACATGATCACAAGCCCCATCGCCGGCCTCGTGGCCGCTGTGGAAGCCGCCGAAGGCGGCACCGTCGCCCTGGGCGACACCCTCATCATCGTGGAGTCCATGAAGATGGAGATTCCCGTGGAAAGCGAGGTGGCAGGCGTCGTGCGCCGCATGCTCGTGGCCGTGGGCGAGCCGGTGGCCGAAGGCCAGGCAATTGCGGAGATCGGATGAACGCCGTTGGAATTTCCACCGCCCCGGACCTGGAGGCCGCCGCGCTGGCGCGCGGCTACTTCGGCATCGACGTGCCCTTCATGTCCCATATCGGCCTGGAGCCCGTGAGCCTGGCGCCCGGCCTGGCGCGCACGCGGCTGCCCATGCGCCCGCACCTGGCCAACAGCCGGGGGCATGGCCATGGCGGCGCGCTGATGAGCGCGCTGGACTTCACGCTGAGCGCGGCCGCGCGCTCGTCCAACCCGCTGGGGCTGGGCGTGGTGACCATCGAGATGAGCACGCATTTCCTCGCCTCGGCCACCACCGACCTGCTGATCGAGGCCCGCGTGCTGCGCGCAGGCGCGCGCACCGTGTTCTGCGAGGGCAATGTGCTGGACAGCGCGGGCCAGGCCGTGTGCACGGCGCGGGCCGTGTTCAAGCTGATCGCGCTGTAGCCTGGCTTCAGGCGCCTTCGCCTTCGGGCGCCGGCGGCAGCAGGTGCTGGCCGATCTGCTGCCAGGCCTTGGCCGCGTCATGCTGGCCGCCGAACATGTGGCAGCTGGCCGCCGTCATGGCCAGGCGGCCGTTTTCGGGTTCCAGGTCGAACGCCAGCTCGCATTGCGCGGCGGCGTTGCGCCACATCACCACGGCGTCTGGCGATTCTTCCTTTTGCAGCGCATGGGCTTCGGCCATCCAGGCCTGGGCCAGGCGAAACGCGCCCTCGGCCTGGTCGGGGTCGGCCTTGTGGGCCAGGTAGAAGTGCTTGCCGGCCTGCTGCCACAGCGCCCGGGCCTGGGCGAAATCCTGGGTGGCGGCCCGCTGTGCCTGGGCCACCAGGGCATTGCCTTCGGCCAGCAGCGTTGCGTAGGAGGAGGGGGCGTCTTGCGTCATGGGGCGCCATTGTGCCGCCGCTCCGGTGCCTGTGTTCAGGCCGGGGAATCGCGCTGCGGGCTCGGGCTGTCGGGCAGTTCCAGGCCGATGCGCGTGAAGCCGCCTTCGGACTCGGCAAAGCAGCGCCCGCCATGCATGCGCGCGATGGCGGCCACGATGGCCAGGCCCAGGCCATGGTTGCGGTCGGCCTGGCTGCGCGCGGCGTCGGCCCGGTAGAAGCGGTCGAACAGGCGCGGCAGGTCGGCGGGGGCTATGGTCGGGCCCCGGTTGAGCACCGCCAGCGCCACATCACCGGCGCCGCCGTGGTGGGCACAGGGCCGTGCGCCTATCTGCACGGTGATGGTGGAGCCGCGCTGTGCATAGCGTGTGGCATTGCCCAGCAGGTTGGACAGCGCCCGGCGCAGCAGCCGCGCATCGACCTCGGCGGCCGCGTCGCCCTGGACGACGACCTGCAGGTCGGCCTCCTGCAGCGCGGCCTCGTGGAAGTCGATGACCTCATGGGCCAGCGCGGCCAGGCTGGCCCAGGGCGCCAGGCGCGCGCCCTGGCCCCGGTCGGCCTGGGAGAGAAACAGCATGTCGGCCACGATGCCGGCCATGCGCCGCAGGTCCTCCAGGTTGGAGGCCAGCACCTCGCGCAGCTCGGCCTCGCTGCGCGGCTTGCGCAGGGCCAGCTCGCAGCTGCTGATCAGCGTGGTCAGCGGCGTGTTCAGCTCATGGGCCACGTCGGCATTGAAGGCCTCCATCTGCCGGTAGGCCACGGCCAGCCGTTCCAGCAAGGCGTTGAATTGCGCGATCAGCGGGCGCAACTCCTGCGGCTGGCCGCTGTCGTCCAGGCGTCGCTGCAGGTCCTGGGCCGACAGCTTGCGCGTCTGCTCGGTCAGTTCGCGCAGCGGCGCCAGGCCCAGGCGCACCAGCCAGATGCCGGTCAACGACACCAGCAGTGCGCCGCCCACGGCAGCCAGGGCCAGCGTCCAGGCCAGCAGGGACAGCTGCCGGTCATCGTCGGCGCGGTCCAGGGTGAGCTGGGCCTGTGCATGCTGGCCACTGTCGGCCAGCACCACCTCGAAGCTGCGCTGCAGCGTGCGGCCCGGCGTCTTGGGAATGCGCAGGCGCTCGTAGATCACGCGGCCCTGCAGGTCGGTGATGCGCAGCGACATCTCGTCCAGGCCCGTGAGAAAGTCGTCCAGCATGTGGGCCAGACCGGCCTCGTTGTGGGCGCTGCGGCTTTCCGTCATCAGGTGCAGCACGGCCTGCTGCTTGAGGTCCAGCGTCTCGTGCTGGTGCTGCTCCAGCGTCATCGAGGCCACCCCGTAGACGGCCGCGCACACCAGGCCCAGGCCCAGCATGGTCTGCAGCGCCAGCCAGCGCGACAGGCGCCGGCCCAGGTGGGGAATGTCGGCGGCGGGAGGTGCGGCAGGGGCGGCGCTCACGGTGCGCGCGACTCCAGCACGTAGCCCATGCCGCGCACCGTGTGCAGCAGCGGCTGCTCGAAGGGCTGGTCCAGCTTCAGGCGCAGGCGGCGCACGGCCACCTCGACCACGTTGGTCTCGCTGTCGAAGTTCATGTCCCAGACCTGGGAGGCCAGCTCGGTGCGCGACAGCACCTCGCCCTGGCGGCGCAGCAGCAGGCTCAGCAGGTTGAATTCCTTGGCCGTGAGGTCCAGGCGCTGGCCGGCGCGCGTGGCGCGTCGGCGGATCAGGTCCAGCTCCAGGTCGGCCATGCGCAGCATGGTGGCCTCGGCCGCCGGATGCGCCGTGCCGACACTGCGGCGCAGCAGCACATGCATGCGCGCCACCAGTTCGGAGAAGGCAAAGGGCTTGACCAGGTAGTCGTCGGCGCCGCCCTGCAGGCCGCGCACGCGGTCCTCCACCTGGCCGCGCGCCGTCAGCATCAGCACCGGCGTCTGGCGCGACTGGCGCAGCGCCGCCAGCACGGCCAGGCCGTCGATGCCGGGCAGCATGCCGTCGAGCACGATGAGGTCGTAGGCCAGCTCGGTAGCCAGGTGCAGGCCGTCGATGCCGTCGTGCGCGACGTCGACCACGAACCCCTCCTCGGTCAGGCCCTTGCGGAGGTAGTCGGCCAGCTTGATTTCGTCTTCGATGACCAGGACTTTCATGCCGAGCATTGTCGGGGAAGGGCATGGTTTGCCAAGATGACAAATTTGTCATGTGCCCGACAGCCACAGGTCGCCGCACGGCCCTAGACTCGCCGGCTTGGGGGAGTCGTGGTTGTGGGCAAACGCCATGCACGACAATCCCGCACCTGCCCCATGCCCTCCTCCATGACCCGGCCCCGTCTCGCCGCCCTCGCCGTCCTCGTGATCGCGCTGCTGTTCCAGTGGAGCTGGATGGCGGCCGCTGCACTGTGCCGGCACGACGGGCATGAGACCCGGCACTTCGGCCACCATGTCCACGGCGTGAGCCTGCATGGCATGGGCGCCGAGCGCCATGCCAACGCAGATCCGGGCGCTGGCGCCGAACCGGGGCAACCGGCAAAGAAGTCGGACCAGGGCCAGCCGTCGTCGCTCAGCGTCGATTGCTCCATGTGCCATGCCTGGGTGGCCGTCGCCACCCACTACGCCAAGGCCGCGCCGGTGGCGCCTCCCCCCATGCCATTTGCCGAGCCGCTGCGCCGCCATGCCTCGGCCGTGCTGCTGCGCCCCGATCGGCCCCGCTGGCAGGGCTGACGCCCCCTGCAGCCGCCGGCCGGGCATGGCCCTGTTTCTGCCCCGGACCGGCATTCCCCTGAAATCCCCTCGCGCTCAGCGGCCATGGGCCGTGCGCGCCCGCCGCAGCGGCCTGACCGGCTGATGAACGGTCAGGCCTGACCTGCGCGCGGGCAAGGAGTCCGTGTATGTCTTTCCCTTCGTCCTTTCCGTCGAGGACGGCTTCCCACGCACCATGGAGCGCCTGGCCCGGGCCGCGTGCCCTGCTGGTGATGGCCGTGCTGACCGCTTGCGGCGCCGTGCAGGCGGGCGAGCCTGCCGATGCGGCTGCGCCATCTGCAGCCGCTGTTTCCGAGTCCACACCGGCCGGCCCGCCGCTGGATCTGCAGCAGGCCCTGGCCCTGGCGCTGGACGGCAACCCCGGCCTGCGTGCGGCCCGCCGTGCGCTGGAGGCCAGCGATGGCGCCGTGCTCCAAAGCCGTGCCCGGCCCAACCCCGAGCTGGCCTGGTCGCAGGAGGACACGCGCCGCAGCACCCGCACGCTGACCGTGCAGCTGAACCAGACCCTGGAAGTGGGCGGCAAGCGCGAGGCCCGCATGCGCGTGGCCGAGCGCGGGCGCGACCTGGCGCAGGCCGAGCTGGCGGGGGCCGAGGCTGCGCTGCGCGCCGACGTGGGCACCGCCTTCTTCGGCGTGCTGGCTGCGCAGCAGCGCGTGGTCCTGGCCGGGCAGACGCTGGAGATCGCCAGCAGCGCGCGCGAGGCCGCAGCCCGCCGCGTGGCCGCCGGCAAGGTGGCGCCGCTGGAGGAAACCCGGGCCCGCGTGGCCGAATCCGGCGCCCGCCTGGAACAGGCCCAGGCCCGCTCGGGCCTGCGCGTGGCGCGCGGCCAGTTGCAGGCGCTGTGGGGCGAGCGAGTGCGCCCCTTCGGCCAGGCCGAGGGCGCGGTGGACGCCCTGCCCCAGCTGCCTGAGCTGGCAGCCCTGCAGCAGCGCATCGAACAGGCTCCCGCCGTGCTGCGTGCGCGCCAGGCGCTGGAGCAAAGCCGCGCCACGGCCGACCTGGAGCGTGCGCGGCGCCTGCCCGATCCCACCGTCAGCCTGGGCGTCAAGCGCGCCACCGAGGTCGGGCGCAACCAGCTCGTGGTCGGCGTCTCCGTGCCCCTGCCCGTGCTCGACAGCAACCGGGGCAACCAGCTGCAGGCCCTGCGCCTGGCCGACCAGGCCGAGGAGCAGTTGCTGGCCACGCGCGTTCAGCTGCAGGCCCAGCTGTTCGAGGCGCGCGAGCTGCTGCAGGCCAGCCGCGAGCAGGCGCGCCAGCTGGCCGAGGAGGTGCTGCCCACGGCGCGCACGGCCTACGAGCTGGCCTCGCGCGGGTTTGCGCTGGGCAAGTTCGGCTACCTCGACGTGCTGGACGCACAACGCACCTGGTCCGAGGCGCGCAGCCAGTACCTGGACCAGCTGCTGGCCACCCACCGCGCCGCCGCCGACATCGACCGCCTGCTGGGCACCGAATCCGGCCTCTGATTCCGATAGCAACCTGATTGCATCCAGACCATGAACACCAAGCCCTCCTCCTCCCCCCTCGGACCGCGCCGCACCCTTGTGGCCATTGCCGTCATCCTGGCCCTGGGCGCGCTGGCCGCCACGCTGATCCTGCGCAGCGGCACGCCGGGCGCTGCCAAGGCCGACAGCCATGGCCACGGCCACAGCGAGGCCGCAGGCCATGCCGATGGCGAGCACCACGGTGCAGCCGCAGCCGATGGCCACAAGCACGATGAAGGCCATGCCGACGATGAACACCATGAAGACTCCAAGGCGGAAAAAGCCGAGGCCAGGCCTGCCGCCCAACCTGCCGCCCAACCTGCCGCCAAACCGGCTGCAGAAGCCGGCCATGGCGACGACGAAGGCCTGATCGCCATGGACGCCCAGCGCATGCAGGCGGCCGGCGTGCGCTTGGCCGAGGCCGGTCCGGCCACCGTGCGCTCCGTGCTGCAGCTGCCCGGGGAGATCCGCTTCAATGAAGACCGCACGGCCCACGTCGTGCCGCGCGTGGCCGGCATTGCCGAGAGCGTTCCCGCCAACCTGGGCCAGAACGTGAAGAAGGGCCAGCTGCTGGCCGTGCTCAGCAGCGCCGCCGTGTCCGAGCAGCGCAGCGAACTGCTGGCCGCCAGCAAGCGCCTGGAGCTGGCCCGCACCACCTACGCACGTGAAAAGCAGCTGTGGGAGGAAAAGGTCTCGGCCGAGCAGGACTACCTGCAGGCGCGCCAGGCGCTGCGCGAGGCCGAGATCGCCGTCTCCAACGCCCAGCAGAAGCTGGCCGCCACGGGCGCCGGTGCCGGCGGTGGTGCGGGCGGGCTCAACCGCTTCGAACTGCGCGCGCCGTTTGACGGCGTGATCGTGGAAAAGCACCTGTCCGTGGGCGAGGCCGTGCAGGACACCACCCAGGTCTTCACCATCTCCGACCTGCGCAGCGTCTGGGCCGAGATGCGCGTGGCCGCGCCCGACCTGCCCGCCGTGCGCGTGGGCGAGAAGGCCACGGTGCGCGCCACGGCCTTCGACTCCTCGGCCACGGGCGAGGTGGCCTATGTGGGCGCACTGATCGGCCAGGACACGCGCACGGCCCCCGCGCGCATCACCCTGCCCAACCCCGACGGCGTGTGGCGCCCGGGCCTGTTCGTGAACGTGGAGCTGACGGCATCGTCCCGGCAGGCGCCTCTGGCCGTGGCCACGCAGGCGCTGCAGAAGATGGAGCAGCAGACCGTGGTCTTCGTGCCCGTGCAGGGGGGCTTTCGCGCCCAGCCCGTGCGCGTGGGCCGCGCCGACGGCAAGACCACCGAGGTGCTGGAAGGCCTGAAACCCGGCCAATCCTACGTGGCCGAGGGCAGCTTCATGCTCAAGGCCGAGCTGGGCAAGGCCACGGCCGAGCACTCCCATTGATGCGGGCATGAACGGAGAACTCCATGTTTGAACGCATCATCCGATTTGCCATAGAGCAGCGCTGGCTGGTCCTGCTGGCCGTGCTGGCCATGGCAGGGCTGGGCATCTACAACTACCAGCGCCTGCCGATCGACGCCGTGCCCGACATCACCAATGTCCAGGTGCAGATCAACACCCAGGCCAGCGGCTACTCGCCGCTGGAGACCGAGCAGCGCGTCACCTATCCCATAGAGACGGTGATGGCCGGCCTGCCCCACCTGGAGCAGACGCGCTCGCTGTCGCGCTACGGCCTGTCCCAGGTCACCGTGGTGTTCAAGGACGGCACGGACATCTACTTTGCACGGCAACTGGTGGGCGAGCGCATACAGCAGGCGCGCGACAGCCTGCCTGCGGGCATCACGCCCACGCTGGGCCCCATCTCCACGGGCCTGGGCGAGATCTACCTGTGGACCGTGGAGGCCGAGGACGATGCGAAAAAGCCCGACGGCACGCCCTACACGCCCATGGACCTGCGCGAGATCCAGGACTGGGTCATCAAGCCGCAGCTGCGCAACGTGCCCGGCGTCACCGAGATCAACTCCATCGGCGGCTACGCCAAGGAGTACCTGGTGGCGCCAGCGCCCGAGAAGCTGGCGGCCTACGGCTTCACGCTGGCCGACATCGTCACCGCCCTGCAGCGCAACAACAGCAACGTGGGCGCGGGCTATATCGAGCGCCAGGGCGAGCAGTACCTGATCCGCGCGCCGGGCCAGGTCGGCGGCATCGCCGACATCCGCGAGGTCATCGTGGGCTCGGCCCAGGGCCAGCCCATCCGCATCCGCGACCTGGCCGAGGTGGGGCTGGGCCAGGAGCTGCGCACGGGCGCGGCCACCGACAACGGCCGCGAGGTGGTGCTGGGCACGGTGTTCATGCTGATCGGCGAGAACAGCCGCACCGTCTCGCGCGCCGTGGACCAGCGCATGGCCGAGATCAACCGGGGCCTGCCCCCGGGCGTCAAGGCCATCACCGTCTACGACCGCACCAACCTGGTGGACAAGGCCATCGCCACGGTCAAGAAGAACCTGGTGGAGGGCGCGGCCCTGGTGGTGGTCATCCTCTTCCTGTTCCTGGGCAACCTGCGCGCGGCGCTGATCACGGCGCTGATCATCCCGCTGTCCATGCTGTTCACCTTCACGGGCATGGTGCACTACAAGGTCAGCGCCAACCTCATGAGCCTGGGGGCGCTGGACTTCGGCATCATCATCGACGGCGCCGTGGTCATCGTGGAGAACTGCGTGCGCCGCCTGGCCCATGCGCAGGAGGCGCGCGGACGGTCGCTGACGCGCAGCGAACGCTTCCATGAAGTCTTCGCCGCCGCGAAGGAAGCGCGCCGCCCGCTGCTGTTCGGCCAGCTCATCATCATGGTGGTCTACCTGCCCATCTTCGCGCTCACGGGCGTGGAGGGCAAGATGTTCCATCCCATGGCGCTGACGGTGGTCATCGCGCTGGCCGGCGCCATGCTGCTGTCCATCACCTTCATCCCGGCGGCGATTGCGCTGTTCATGGGCGACAAGGTGGCCGAGAAGGAAAACCGCCTCATGGGCTGGGCGCGCCGCGGCTATGCGCCCGTGCTGGCGCGCGTCATGGCCGCGCCCGCCGTGGTGCTCACGGCCGCCGCCGTGGCCGTGGCGCTGAGCCTGCTGCTGGCCACGCGCCTGGGCAGCGAGTTCGCGCCCAACCTCAACGAGGGGGACTTCGCCATCCAGGCGCTGCGCATCCCCGGCACCAGCCTTACGCAGTCGCTGGAAATGCAGATGCAGATCGAGAAGGCGCTCAAGAAGGAGTTCCCCGAGATCGACCGCGTGTTCGCGCGCACCGGCACGGCCGAGATCGCCTCCGACCCCATGCCGCCCAACATCTCCGACGGCTACATCATGCTGAAAGCCCGCAGCGAGTGGCCCGACCCGGCGCGCCCGCGCGATGAGCTGCTGGCCGCCGTGCAGGCGTCGGTGGACCGCATCCCGGGCAACAACTACGAGTTCTCCCAACCCATCCAGCTGCGCTTCAACGAGCTGATCTCGGGCGTGCGCAGCGACGTGGCCGTGAAGATCTTCGGCGACGACATGGCCGTGCTGGAGAAAAGCGCCCAGACCGTGGCCGGCATGCTGCAGCAGATTTCGGGCGCCTCCGAGGTCAAGGTCGAGCAGACCACGGGCCTGCCCATGCTCACCGTGCAGATCGACCGCGAAAAGGCCTCGCGCTACGGCCTGAACATGGGCGATGTGCAGGACGCCATCAGCACCGCCATGGGCGGCACCGAGGCCGGCACGGTATTCCAGGGCGACCGGCGCTTCGACATCCAGGTGCGCCTGCCGGACGCCGTGCGCAACGACCTGCAGGCCCTGAGCCGCCTGCCCATCGCCCTGCCGCGCGGGGCGGACGGGCGCATCGGCTTCGTGCCGCTGTCGGCCGTGGCCACGTTCGAGACCGCGCCCGGCCCCAACCAGGTCAGCCGCGAAGACGGCAAGCGCCGCATCGTGGTCAGCGCCAATGTGCGCGGGCGCGACATGGGCTCCTTCGTGGGCGAGGCACAGCAAAAGCTGCAAGGCCTGTCGCTGCCGCCCGGCTACTGGACGCGCTGGGGCGGCACCTTCGAGAACCTGGAGTCGGCCACGCGCCGCCTGCAGATCGTCGTGCCCGTGGCGCTGCTCATGGTCTTCGTGCTGCTGTTCGCCATGTTCGGCAATGTGCGCGACGGGCTGGTGGTCTTCACGGGCATTCCGTTCGCGCTCACGGGCGGCATCCTGGCGCTGTGGCTGCGCGACATACCGCTGTCCATCTCGGCGGCGGTGGGCTTCATCGCGCTGTCGGGCGTGGCCGTGCTCAACGGCCTGGTCATGATCTCCTGGATCAGAACCTTGCGCGAACAGGGCGCCAGCGTGCCCGACGCCGTGACCGAGGGCGCGCTCACCCGGCTGCGCCCCGTGCTGATGACGGCCCTTGTCGCCTCGCTGGGCTTCGTGCCCATGGCCATTGCCACGGGCACGGGCGCCGAGGTGCAGCGGCCGCTGGCCACGGTGGTGATCGGCGGCATCCTGTCGTCCACGCTGCTGACCTTGCTGGTGCTGCCGCTGCTGTACCGGCTGGTGCATCGCAACGATCCGTCGGAGGGAATGCAAGGGCAGGAGGGACAGCCCGACAGCGAGGGCAAGGGCGCCGTGGCCGCCTGACGGCCAAGCCGCTCCACGAAGGCCACGGAATGCCCGTGGCCTTTTTTTTGGGATGCTTTTGGCGTATGTCGGTTGTATGACAGCAATGTCACCATCCTGTGGGGCTGGTGTGGGCACGTGATTTCTACATTGGAGTCCTCTCCTCGGCGTTCCGCATCGCGGGGCGTGGGGAGAACGAATTACCAACGTGCCTGAAAGGAATCACATCATGTCGCAACGCCGCTTCACCCCCGCCACCCTCATCGCCGGCCTGGCCGCATCGGCAGCGCTGCTGCTGCCCGGCATGGCATCGGCGGCCGGATACATCCACCCGGCCAACAACGAAGCGGGCGCCGTCGTCCACCCCGAGCATTTCAAGAGCAGCAAGACACGCGCCCAGGTGACGGCCGAGGCCGAGGCGGCCGTGCGCCAGGGCGGCACTTCGCGCTTCAATGCCGGCGTCTATCCGGCTCCCGCACCGCAGACCGGCGCGGGCAAGACACGCCAGGAAGTGATCAATGAACTGATCAACGAAACGCCTGCCCAGCGCGATGCACGCCAGCGTGCCATGGGTGGCTGATGCGCAGGCGGGGCCCGTGCCCCGCAGGTGCCGGATCAATGCAAACCCGACGCGCCGCCTGGCTACGAGCCTGCGGCGCGTTCCGCTTCCTCGGCATCATGGGCGCGCGCAATGGCCAGGATCACGTCGCGCGCCAGCCGGCGCTTGGGCACGGGAAGGCGCAGGTAGATCTTGAACAGCTCGTTGTCCTCGTAGCCCAGGCCTGCGGACCAGGTGCTCTTGGGCTCGCGCACCTCGCGAACCTGCTGCGGCGAGCGCAGGAACTCCTCCAGCGGCACCTGCAGCCAGTCGGCCAGCGCAGCGAGTTTCTTGGCGTTGGGCATGGTCTTGCCGACCAGCCAAAGGCGCACGCCGTGCTGGGACATGGGCTTGCCCCAGAAACGGGAATTGAACTCGTGCTCCAGCACGGCAGGCCTGGCTTCATAGCCCTGGGCCTGCATTGAATCACGTAATTTTTGAGCAAACCGCTGCTTTGCATCCTGCATGCGCGAACGCTATGGGATTGGTCTGATTGAGATGTGAGTATTGATAAAAATCACATCTATTTTTGATTGATAGTTAATATCAACCATCGATCTGGAAATCACATGCACGGGGGAGCAAATGCGTTGGCAACGAGTGTGGCTGCTGCCCTCGAGCCTTGTACTGGTGCTGGGCGGTTGCGGCGGTGACGACGGTGATGTCCTGGCGGTCCAGGCCGCGTCCTGGGGCGGTGCATCGGGGGTCTCGATAGGCCAGGTGCTCCAGGAGAGGAACGCATGCGCGCGCAGTGCATGGCGCAGCGTGGGCGATGGAAGCGGCGGGCGCATCGTCGAGTACACCTGCGAGAGATCAGGCACGCATGGATATCTGCAGCTGCGTCTGCGCCAGGATGCCGAGCAGCTGCAGCAAGCGGCCGATGGCGAGCAGGCGCGGTTCGAGGCCCGGCTGCGTGGCGGCTGGCGCGAATTGCTGATGCTGGAGCGCCAGCGCCAGGAGATGCTGGGTCGCCATCGGCTTGAGGCGCAGAAGGACGCGGAACGCATGCGCCTGCACCTGGAAGACCTGCGCATGCTGGAGGAAATGACAGACTGCCGCAGCTTCCGCCCGCAGGGGCTGGGCGCCGAAGCAGCTCCGCAGCGGCTGGTGCTGGCCGCCGACGCTTGCGTGCGTTCCGGGCGCCCCGCCGAGCCTGTCTACGCACGCGAACGCAAGCAGACGCTGGAGCGCATGCGTGCAGCCCTGCCGCGCTATGACGAGGCCCGGCTGGGGCGCGAGGCGGCTCTGCGGGCACTGGAGCGCACGCTAGAGCAGCAGGAGGCGGCGCTGCGCAGACTGGAGGAGGACCGGCCCGAGACAGGGGAGCGCATCCGCAGATCCCTGGCCGAGCGGCTGGAGGCGATGCGCCTGCGGCTGAACCAGGTCGGCCGTGTGCGCGAACTCACGCGCTGGGGCGTGGCCGGCGCGCGCGTGGTCTACCTGGACACCGCCTTGGCGATGGAATGCGGCATGCGCACCCTGTCCCATGCCGTACCACTGGAGGCCATGATCGAAGACCTGGCGGAGGACCTGGCCGTGCCCCGGCAGGAGGCTGCGCTGGCCCGCGCGCTCGACGGGCTGTGGCTGCGCTGCCTGCAGCAGCCGTGACCAGCGGGTTGCATGGTGGTCGTTGCACAGTGCTCGTTGCACGGCGCCGGTTGCACCGCGCCCGTTGCACGGCGCCCGTTGCACGTCGCCTCAGAATCTCGGCAGGTCCGGGTGTGAGATCTGGCCGCCGCGCACCAGCATCTTTCCGTACTCGGCGCAGCGGTTGAGCGTGGGAATCACCTTGCCGGGGTTGAGCAGGGCCTGCGGGTCGAAGGCGGCCTTGAGCGCGAACATCTGGTCGTTCTCGGCCGTGGTGAACTGGGTGCACATGGAGTTGAGCTTTTCCACGCCCACGCCATGCTCGCCCGTGACCGTGCCGCCCATGGCCACGCTGGTCTCCAGGATGTCGGCGCCGAACAGCTCGCAGCGGTGCAGCTCGTCGGGGTCGTTGGCATCGAACAGGATCAGCGGGTGCAGGTTGCCGTCGCCCGCGTGGAAGACGTTGGCGCAGCGCAGGCCGTATTTCTTTTCCATTTCCTGGATGGCCAGCAGGATGTCGGCCAGGCGCTTGCGCGGGATGGTGGAGTCCATGCACATGTAGTCGGGGCTGATGCGCCCGCTGGCGGGAAAGGCGTTCTTGCGCCCGCTCCAGAAGCGCAGGCGCTCGGCCTCGCTTTCGCTCACCGTGATGGCCGTGGCGCCCGCGCTGCGCAGCACCTCGCTCATGTGGGCGATCTCTTCCTCGACTTCCTCGGGCGTGCCGTCGCTCTCGCACAGCAAGATGGCCTCGGCCGTGAGGTCGTAGCCGGCCTTGACGAAGTCCTCGACGGCGGCCGTCATGGGCTTGTCCATCATCTCCAGCCCGGCCGGGATGATGCCGGCCGCGATCACGGCGGCCACGGCGTCGCCGGCCTTGCGCACGTCGTCGAAGCTGGCCATGATGCAGCGCGCCAGCTGGGGCTTGGGGATCAGGCGCACGGTGACTTCGGTGGTCACGGCCAGCATGCCCTCGCTGCCGACCAGGATGGCCAGCAGGTCGAAGCCCGGCGTGTCCAGCGCCGTGGAGCCGAACTCCACCGGCTCGCCCTCCACGGTGAAGCCGCGCACCTTGAGCACGTTGTGCACCGTCAGCCCGTACTTGAGGCAGTGCACGCCGCCCGAGTTCTCGGCCACGTTGCCGCCGATGGTGCAGGCGATCTGGCTGCTGGGATCGGGCGCGTAGTACAGGCCGAAGGGCGCGGCGGCCTCGCTGATGGCCAGGTTGCGCACGCCGCACTGCACCACGGCCGTGCGGCTGGCCGCATCGACCTGCAGGATCTTGTTGAACTTGGCCAGCGACAGCGTCACGCCCATGGGATGGGGCAAGGCACCGCCCGACAGCCCGGTGCCCGCGCCGCGTGCGATCACGGGCACCTGGATGGCGTGGCAGGCTCGCAGCACGGCCTGGACCTGGGCCTCGGTATCGGGCAGGCAGACCACCAGCGGGCGCTGGCGGTAGGCCGTGAGGCCGTCGCATTCATAGGGTGTGGTGTCCTCGGCATTCCACAGCAGGGCGTGGGCGGGCACATGGCGGGCCAGCGCGGCCACGACCTCGGCCTGGCGCCGTGCGCGCTCGGAGACTGTGGGCTGCTGGTGGGCCGCATCGGCGGCGGCCGACGCCATGGCGCCGGGAGCGAGGCTGGCTGGGGAGCTGGCGGAAGTCATGGAGCCTGACTTTAGGCGATGCCGCCGTCTTTGTGCAGCGGGGCTGCGCTGATGTTTATTGCAACGGCGCGTGAAATCCGCGAAATCCGCGAAATCAGTTATGGGCGCCTCAGCAGGCCATCGCCCTCTTCAACCATTCAGCAAAGGCCGCGCATTCCCAGCGGTCCATGGTGCCGGTACGCCAGCACAGGTAGTGGGCATGGGGGCTGGCCGTGTCCACGTCGAACAGGCGCACCAGGGTGCCGTTGTCCAGCCAGGGCGCACCCAGCTTGTGGCGCACCAGGGCGATGCCCATGCCGGCCGAGGCCGCGTCGCACATCAGGCCGATGTCGTTGAACTGCGATCCCTCGTGCGGCTCGGGCCAGTCCAGGCCGGTGGCGCCGAACCAGGTGCGCCAGGGCTCCAGCGGGCTGCGCAGCAGGGGCATGCCTTCCAGGTCCTGGGGCTGCTCGAAGGGGCCGTGCTCGCGGATGAAGGCCGGCGAGGCCAGCGGCGTGACCACGTCGCGCGCCAGCTCGATGTGCTCCACATCGGCATAGTGGCCGGGGCCGAAGCGCACCATCAGGTCGGCATCCTCGGCCACCACGTCCAGCAGCGGGATGGAGACCTGCAGGGCGATGTCGATCTCGGGATAGGTTTCCGTGAACTGGCGCAGGCGCGGGATCAGGATCACGCGCGCAAAGGTGGGCGTGACGGCGAGCTTGAGCCTGCGGCGGCCCGGTGCCGTCACCTCGCCCGGAAAGCGCTGCAGCGCGCCCAGGCCCTCGCGCACGTGGGACAGGTAGGCGCTGCCTTCGGTGGTGAGCGAAAAGTCCGAGCGGCCGAACAGCCGCGTGCCCAGGATCTGCTCGAGCTGGCGCACGCGGTGGCTGACGGCGCTGGGCGTGACGCACAGCTCCTCGGCCGTCTGCGTCACGCTGCGCAGCCGCGCCAGCGCCTCGAAAGTGAGCAGGCACTGTATGGGCGGAATGCGGCGGGCGCCGCTGCCGGGCGGGGCAAAGCCGCTGCCGGCGGCAAGGGTCACGTTCGCCATGGGCGGCCGGGAGCCGGCTTCAGCGGAAGACCACGGTCTTGTGGCCGTTGAGGATGACGCGGTGCTCGCTGTGCCACTTGACGGCGCGGGCCAGCACCTGGCTCTCGGTGTCGCGGCCGCGGGCCGTGAGGTCCTCCACGGTGTCGGTGTGGTCGGCGCGGGCCACGTCCTGCTCGATGATCGGGCCCTCGTCCAGGTCGGCCGTCACATAGTGGGCCGTGGCGCCGATCAGCTTCACGCCGCGGTCATGGGCCTGGTAATAGGGCTTGGCGCCCTTGAAGCTGGGCAGGAAGCTGTGGTGGATATTGATCGCGCGGCCTGCCAGCTTGGTGCACAGGTCGTTGGACAGCACCTGCATGTAGCGCGCCAGCACCACGAGTTCGGCGCCTTCGGCCTCGATGATCTCGAACTGCTTTGCCTCGGCCTGGGCCTTGGTGGCAGCCGTGACGGGGATGTGGTGGAAGGGGATGTTGTAGCTGGCCGCCAGCTGGTAGAACTCGCGGTGGTTGCTGATGATGGCGCGGATGTCCACCGGCAGCAGGCCGCTCTTCCAGCGAAACAGCAGGTCGTTGAGGCAATGGCCTTCCTTGCTGACCATGAGCACGGTCTTCATGGCTTCGGCCTTGGTGTGCAGGCGCCACTTCATCTGGTACTGGCCGCCCAGGTCGGCCAGGGCCGCCCTCAGAGCCGCGGGATCGCAGCCGTTGCAGGCAAATTGCACGCGCATGAAGAACAGTCCGGTGGCCGGGTCGTTATACTGCGCGGCCTCTTCGATGTTGCCGCCTTGCTCGAGCAGAAAGCCCGAGACGGCATGTACCAGACCGAGCCGGTCGGGGCACGAAAGGGTAAGAATATAGGCTTGGGTCATAGCGGCGCAATTGTCGCAGCATGGACACGACCCTGCGCAAGTCACACGTTCTGGGAACGTTCTGAGGAACCACATGCAAGATCAGGGAGAGCAGCCCCGAATACCGCTCTGGGGCGCAATGACCCTGTACGTGTGCGCAGGTCTGCTGTGGCTCTGGGGCGTGGAATGGCTGCTGGCGCACCTGCAGATTCCGCCCGAGGCGGCGGCGCAGCGGCGCATGCTGTCCTCGGTGACCCTGGTGCTGGTCACGGCCGTGGGCGGCGGCTGGCTGCTGTGGCGCATGCGCCGTGGAGAGCGCACTGCCCATGCCGCGATGGCCGCCGGGCGGGAGGCCGACGAACGCCAGCGCCTGGCCACCGCCGTGGTGGACAACACCATGGAGGGCGTGGTCGTCACCGACGCGCGCAGCCGCATCCTCTCGGTCAACAGCGCCTTCACGCGGCTGCTGGGCTATACCGAGCAGGAAATGCTGGGCAAGACCCCGCGCATGTTCAAGTCCGGCCGCCATGACAAGGCCTTCTACGAGGCCATGTGGGACAGCATGCAGGCCACTGGCCACTGGCAGGGCGAAATCTGGAACCGCCGCAAGAACGGCGAGGTCTTCCCCGAGCGCATGTCGCTCAGCGCCGTCAAGGACGCACAGGGCAAGGTCACGCACTACGTGTGCATGTTCACCGACATCTCGGCCGAGAAGGCGCGCGAGGCCCAGCTCGAATTCCTGGCCCACCGCGACATGCTCACCGGCCTGCCCAACAGCGTGCGCTTCACAGCGCTGCTGGAAGACGCCGTGGCCGAGGCGGCCGCCGAGCAGGGCACGCTGGCCGTGATGCTGCTGAACATCGATCGCTTCAAGGACGTCAACGACAGCTACGGCCACGCCATTGGCGACCAGGTGCTGCGCCACATCGCCGCCCGTGTGCACGACTCCCTGGGACCCCAGGACCTCATAGGTCGCATGGCCGGTGACGAACTGGCCGTGCTGTGCAAGGGCATGAGCGAGCGCGGCGACGCCATCGCCCGCGCACGGCAACTGATCGCGGCGGCCGGCCAGCCCTGGAGCTCGCCCGACGGCCTGTCCGTCATGGCCGGCGTCAGCGTGGGCATCTGCATGTATCCCTCCCACGCCGGCAATGCCCAGGACCTGCTGCAGGGCGCGCACGCCGCCGTCTACGGCGCCAAGTCGCGCAGCGGCCGTGCCTGGTGCTTCTTCGAGGAAGACATGACCTCGGCCGCGCGCGAGCGGCTGGCCATGGAGGCACGGCTGCGGCAGGCCATAGACCTGGGCCACCTGCGCCTGTACTTCCAGCCCCAGATCGACCTGGCCACGGGCCGCCTGGTGGGCGCCGAGGCCCTGGTGCGCTGGCTGGACCCGGACGAGGGCCTCATCTCCCCGGCACGCTTCATTCCCGTGGCCGAAAGCTCGGGCGTCATCGGCGCGCTGGGCCTGTGGGTGCTGCGCGAGGCCTGTGCCCAGGGCCGGCGCTGGCGCGATCAGGGCCTGCCCGAGATGACCATCGCGGTCAATGTCTCGCTGCACCAGTTCCTGCTGACCGACATCGCCGGTGCCACCGCCGACGCGCTGGCCGCCACGGGCTTCGCCCCGCACTGCCTGGAGCTGGAAATCACCGAAAGCGCGCTGGCCGAGCGCCCCGAGGAGGCCCTGGCCGTCATGCGCCGCCTGCGCGCCCAGGGCCTGCGGCTGGCCATCGACGACTTCGGCACCGGCTACTCCTCGCTGGCCCACCTCAAGCGCTTCCCGCTGGACCTGCTCAAGATCGACCAGGGCTTCATCCGCGATATCCCGCACAGCGCGGACGACATGGCCATCAGCGGATCGGTGATCGCGCTGGGGCATGCCATGGGGCTCAAGGTTCTGGCCGAGGGCGTGGAGACGGCCGAGCAACTGGCATTCCTGCGCGGCAAGGGGTGCGACTTCTTCCAGGGCTATCTGTGCAGCAAGCCCTTGCCCGCACAGGCGTTTGGGGAGTGGGTGTCGGACAACCAGGGCATGTGGGCCGTGCAGGGCTGATCGCCCGATGCACGGCGGGCCAAGGCCCGGCCCCTGCTCCACCACTCAGGCCAGGGGACCCGGGCGAATCGACGGCAAATCAGGCCAACGCCTCCGCCGGCCCAAAGAATTCATAGCGGACCTGCCCTTCCGGCACCCCCAACACCCGCAATGATTCCTTCACCGACCGCATGAACGGCCGGGGCCCCAGGAAATACACATCGGCATCCACTGAAGGCAGCCACTGACCCAACTGCCGGGCGGTCAGCAGTCCCTGCGCATCGGCCTCATCGCCCTCCTCCACCCGGTCATAGCAGTAGTACCGGCTGAGCTGCGGATGCTCCGCGGCCAGCGCATCCACACGTTCACGGAAGGCGTGAACACCGCGCTCACGCGCGCAGTGGATGAAGACCACGGGACGCTTGCTGGGCAAGGCCGCATCCAGCATGGGCAGGGTCGGCGTGATGCCCACGCCGCCGCTGATCAGCACCAGCGGACGCTCGCCGGGCTGCAGCGTGAAGTGGCCTGCGGGCGGGAACAGCTGCAGCGTGTCGCCGACCTGGAGCCGGTCGTGCAGGAAGTTGGAGACCTTGCCGCCTGCCTCGCGCTTGACGCTGATGCGCAGGCTGCGGCCATCGGCGGGCGCGGACAGCGAGTAGTTGCGCCGCTGCTCCTGGCCGTCCACCACCAGGCGCAGGCCGATGTACTGGCCAGGCTGGTGGGCGATCACGGGGCCGCCATCGGCCGGCACCAGGTAGAACGAGGTGATCTCGGCGCTTTCCGCCACCTTGTCCTCGACCACGAAGGCACGCTCGCCGCGCCAGCCGCCTTCGGCCGCCGCCGTGCGGTCATAGGCCTGGCGTTCGGCGCCGATCAGGATGTCGGCCAGCTGCCGGTAGGCGGCGCCCCAGGCATCGATGACCTCGTCGGTGGCGACCTCGGCGCCCAGCACTTCGCGGATGGCGCGCAGCAGGCAGGTGCCGACGATGGGGTAGTGCTCGGGCTGCACCTGCAGAGCCACATGCTTGTTGATGATCTGCGCGGGCAGATCGCCCAGGGCGTCGAGCCGGTCGATGTGCTTGGCGTACATGAGCACGCTATAGGCCAGGGCACGCGGCTGGGCACCGCTTTGCTGGTGGGCCATGTTGAACAGGGCGCGCACCTCGGGGTACTCGCCCAGCATGGTCTGGTAGAAGTGGGTGATCAAAGCCTCGCCGCCGGTTTCAAGCAGCGGGACGGTGGATTGGACGATGGCACGTTGGCGGTCGGTCAGCACGGGAAACTCCTTGGGTACGGGGACGGGCATGCCCGGTGCGATGCCGGGCATGCCTTGACAAAGGCAAGTGCCGTGCCAGGACTGCAGCCCTTGCAGAACAAGGGTTTGGCGTTTCATGCGTCAATATGACCTTCATCAAATCGAGTCTTTTTGACAGCAATTGCAGTCTTTATGACCACATCCACCGCCCTGCATGCCCTGACCCCTCTGGTGGCCGACCTGGCCCAGGACCTGCCCGAGCGCGAGCGCTTTCGCCGCCTGCTGGCAGCGCTGCGCGCCGTGCTGCCGGCCGATGCCGCCGCCCTGCTGCGGCTGGAAGGCGAGTGGCTGCGGCCCGTGGCCATCGATGGCCTGGTGCCCGATGCGCTGGGCCGGCGCTTTCGCATTGCCGAGCACCCGCGCTTTGCCCAGCTGCTGGCGGCGGGCCAGGCCATGCGCTTTGCGCCCGACAGCCCGCTGCCCGATCCCTATGACGGCCTGGTGGCCCAGGGTCACGGGCCGCTGGAGGTCCACGACTGCATGGGCTGCGTGCTGCAGACGGGTGGCCTGCCCTGGGGCCTTCTCACGCTGGACGCGCTGGACCCGGGGCGCTTTGCCGACCCGGCCGCGCTGGCGGCGCTGCAGGCCTTCAGCAACCTGGCGGCGGCCACCGTGACCACGGCCGAGCGGCTGCGCCGGTTGGCGCGCAGTGCGCGCGCCCTGCCCGCGCCCGGCGCCGCCCCGGGGGGCGAGTCATCGCGTCCGCTGATCGGCCAGAGCCCGGCCATGCGCGCGCTGCAAAAGGACATCGCCCTGGTCGCGGCCAGCGACCTCAACGTGCTGATCACGGGCGAGACCGGCACGGGCAAGGAACTGGTGGCCCAGGCCGTGCATGCGCAGTCGGCGCGTGCAGGCCGCGCGCTGGTCAGCATCAACTGCGCGGCCCTGCCCGACAACCTGGTCGAAAGCGAGCTGTTCGGCCATGTGCGCGGCGCCTTCACGGGCGCGCTGTCCGAGCGCAGCGGCAAGTTCGAGCAGGCCGACCAGGGCACGCTGTTCCTGGACGAAGTGGGCGAGCTGTCCCTGGCCGTGCAGGCCAAGCTGCTGCGCGTGCTGCAAAGCGGCCAGCTGCAGCGCCTGGGCTCGGACCGCGAACACCATGTGGACGTGCGCGTGATCGCCGCCACCAACCGCGACCTGGCCGCCGAGGTGGCGGCAGGCCGCATGCGCGCCGATTTCTTCCACCGCCTGAGCGTCTACCCGCTGCGCGTGCCCGCGCTGCGCGAGCGCGACAGCGACGTGCTGATGCTGGCCGGCTTCTTCCTCGAGGAAAACCGTTCGCGCCTGGGCCTGGGCGGCCTGCGCCTGCACCCCGCCGCGCAATCGGCCTTGCTCGCCCAGGACTGGCCCGGCAATGTCCGGGAGCTGGAGCACCTCATCAGCCGCGGCGTGCTGCGGGCTCTGAGCCGTGCGCCCTTTGCCGCTCCAGCCGGTGGCCGGGCTCGCATGGTCACGCTGGGCCAGGCCGATCTCTGGGATGACGCTCAGCCCCCGGCGACGGCCACACCGACCCTGTCCCTCCCACAGGTCGCATCGCCCGGCGCCAGCCCCCAAGGCCTGCGCGAAGCCGTGGAGAGCTACGAGCGCCATCTGATCGACGCCAGCCTGCAGCGCCACCACGGCAGCTGGGCCGCCGCCGCACGCGAACTGCAGATGGACCGCGCCAACCTGCAGCGGATGGCGCGGCGGCTGGGACTGGCATGAGGGATCATGCGGCCGGCCCGCCACCTTGAGACGAAGGCTTATTTAAGTCTGCTTAACTTGGCGCTCTCGTTATTTAAGAAAAACCGCATTTGCTTAAATAAGCGTCCGAAGCCATAGTCAGCCCATGCCCGATTCCCCTACCAGCCAGCGGCTTGGCCGCTTCATCGAGACGTCCGCAGCGGGCGAAAAGGTGCGCGCCTTCGTGCCGCCATCGCTTCCGCCGGAGCCGGCCATCGATGTGCTCGCGCTCCTGGAAAAGCTCAGCCTTGCCGAGCGGGCGCTGGGACGGCTCGATGGCATCACCATGCTGCTGCCCCGCCAGGAGCTGTTCCTCTACATGTACGTGCGCAAGGAGGCCGTGCTTTCTTCGCAGATCGAGGGCACGCAATCGACGCTGTCGGACCTGCTGCGCTTCGAAGCCGAGGCCCAGGCGGGCCAGCCCATCGACGACATCCGCGAAGTTTCGAACTATGTGGACGCGATGATGTACGGACTGGAGCGCCTGCGGGACCTGCCGCTGTCACTGCGCCTGATCCGCGAGATGCATGGCCGGCTGTTGCAAAGCGCACGCGGCGGCACCAAAAGCCCCGGCGAGTTCCGGCGCTCGCAGAACTGGATTGGCGGCACGCGTCCAGGCAACGCCTTGTTCGTGCCGCCGCCCGTCAACGAGCTCGGCCCCTGCCTCGACGCCTTTGAACGCTTCATGCACGAAGATGCCTCCCGCCTGCCCGCCCTCATCAAGGCGGGCCTGCTGCACGTGCAATTCGAGACACTGCATCCGTTCCTCGATGGCAATGGCCGCATCGGTCGCCTGCTGGTCACGCTGTATCTCTGCATCAACGGCGTGCTGAACAAGCCGCTGCTCTACCTCAGCCTTTTTCTCAAGACGCACCGGGCCGAGTACTACCGGCTGCTCCAGGAAGTGCGCGAGAACGGCAATTGGGAAGCCTGGCTCGATTTCTTTCTCACCGGCGTGGCACAGACCGCGAACCAGGCCTTCGAGGCCGCCACCCATATCGTCGACCTGTTCAGGCAGGACCGCGAACGCATCGCAACCGAAGGCGAGCGCGCCAACTCCACACTGCGCATCCACGACCTGTTCCAGCTCAACCCCTTCCTGACGTCGAACCAACTGGTCCGGCAGACAGGACTGTCCTCGCCCACCGTCAACACGGCGCTCGCCGACTTGCAGCGCCTGGGCATCATCGAGGAAGTGACCGGCCGCAAGCGAGGCCGGGTCTTCAGCTATCGGCGCTATCTTTCCGTGCTCAACGAGGGCACGGGTCCGCTACCCCGGCCGGCCTGATCCCTGGCCTCACCGCCTGAGCGACATCAGCCACCCATACCCGCTCACCAGCAGCACCCCGGCCAGCACCATCAGTGCCCCGGCCAGGAAGTTGGGCTCGATGGGCTCGCTGAGCAGCCAGGCCCCGAAGACCACGCCGAAGATGGGCGTCATGAAAGAGAACACGCCCAGGCGCGAGGCCAGGTATTGCGTGAGCAGCCAGAACCAGACCAGGAAGCTCACGAAGCAGACCAGCACGGACTGGAAGGCCAGGCCGGCCCAGGCCAGCGGCGTGGGCTCGAAGCGGGTCTGGCCCAGCAGGAAGGCGGCGGGCAGCAGCAGCGCAAAGCCGGTGGCCAGTTGGTAGAGCAGGGTCTGCGCGGCGGGCAGCGATGCCAGCCGCGTGGTGCGGATGGCCACCGTGGTGGCGCCCCAGGCCACGCCGGCGGCCAGCGCCAGCAGGTCGCCCAGCAGCATGGCGGCGCCGGCTGCCTTCGAAGGCTTGCCGCCGCCCAGGAAGGCCAGCGCTATGCCGGCAAAGGCCAGTGCGATGCCCAGCCATTGCAGCGGCGCCAGGCGCTCCGAGGGCAGCTTCCAGTGCAGGCCCAGCGCCGCGAACACGGGGGCGGAATACAGGAAGACCACCACATGGGCGGCCGAGGTGTGGTTGATGCTCTCGCCCACCAGCAGGAATTCCAGAGCAAACAGCGTGCCCACGGCCAGGCCCGGGCGCCAGCTGCCGTCGCCCCACTGCACGCGCATGCCGCGCCAGCGCATGAACAGCCACACCAGCACGGCGCCCACGCCCGAGCGCAGCGCGATCTGCAGCGTGGGCGCAATGGCATCGGCCGTGGCCTTGAGCAGGATCTGCTGCAGGCTCCAGATCAGGCACAGCATGAGCATCAGCGCGGCGGCGCGCGCGTCCAGCGGTTTGCGTGAATCCACGGCATATCCCTTTCAACGACCGTAAAAAAGCCGGCCCGCAGGCCGGCTTTGCATCAGGCGGGGGCTGGCCCGGCCAGCGGGCCGCCCATCACTTGATGCCCAGCAGTTCCACCTCGAAGTTCAGCGTGGCGTTGGGCGGGATCACGCTGCCCGCGCCACGGCTGCCGTAGGCGATGGAGGGCGGGCAGGTCAGCTTGGCCTTGCCGCCGACCTTCATCTTCTGCACGCCTTCGGTCCAGCAGGGAATCACGCCGGTCAAGGGGAACTCGATGGGCTGGCCACGCGTGATGGAGCTGTCGAAGTCCTTGCCCGTGTCGGGGAAGTAGCCGCGGTAGTGCACGCGCACCGTGTCGCTGGCCTTGGGGCTGGCGCCTGTGCCTTCCTTGAGGCTTTCATAGACCAGGCCGCTGGCCGTGGTGACGGGTTCGGCCGCATGGGCCGCCACGCCGGTCAGTGCGGCGAGCATCAGGCCGCAGGAGGCGGCCAGGGTGGTGAGGGTCTTGTTCATGAGGGTTCTTTCAATGCAATGTTTGCAGCGGGTTCACGCCTTGGCGGGGACACCGATATCGTCAAGGGCCTTGGCGATGTGGCCGACGGTGCGGTCCACGTTGTGCCATTTTTCCAGGCCGAACAGGCCGATGCGGAAGGTCTTGAAGTCCGGGCCTTCGTCGCACTGCAGGGGCACGCCCGAGGCGGTCTGCAGGCCGGCTTCCATGAACTTCTTGCCGCTCTGGATGCCGGGGTCGGTGGTGTAGCTGACCACGACGCCGGGGGCCTTCCAGCCTTCGGCCGCCACGCTGGGAAAGCCGCGCGACTCCAGCAGGGCGCGCACCTTGGCGCCCAGGGCGATCTGCTCGTCGCGCACCTTGGCGAAGCCGTAGGCACGCGTCTCCAGCATCACGTCGCGCAGGCGGACCAGGGCGTCGGTGGGCATGGTGGTGTGGTAGGCGTGCTGGCCTTTTTCGTAGCCCTCGGCGATCTGCATCCACTTCTTGAGGTCGCAGGAGAAGCTGGAGCTTTGCGTGTGCTCGATGGCTTCGCGCGCACGCTGCGAGAGCATGACCATGGCGCAGCACGGCGAGCTGCTCCAGCCCTTTTGCGGCGCGCTGATCAGCACGTCCACGCCGGTCTTTTCCATGTCCACCCACATGGCGCCCGAGGCCACGCAGTCCAGCACGAAGAGCGCGCCCACCTCGTGCGCGGCATCGGCCACGGTGCGCAGGTAGCTGTCGCTGAGGATGATGCCGCTGGCCGTCTCCACATGGGGGGCGAACACGACCTTGGGTTTTTCAGTGCGGATGGCGGCGGCCACGTCCTCGGCCGCGCAGGGCGCCCAGGGGTCCTGGCTGCCCGGTCCCTGGCGACGCGCCTTGCAGACCACGGCGCCACCGCCCAGGCCGCCTTCCTCGAAGATCTGGGTCCAGCGGTAGCTGAACCAGCCGTTGCGCACGATGAGCACCTTTTCGCGGTTGGCGAACTGGCGCGCCACGGCCTCCATGCCGAAGGTGCCGCTGCCCGGCACCAGCACGGCCGTGTGGGCGTGGTAGACCTCCTGCAGCGTGGTGAGGATGTCCTGCATCACGCCCGCGAAGCGCTTGGACATGTGGTTGAGCGCGCGGTCGGTGTAGACCACCGAGAATTCGAGCAGGCCGTCGGGATCGATATCGGGCAGAAGTCCGGGCATGGGGAGTCTCCAGAGGCAGCGGGGCCTGCACCGCAGGCCCGCCATCATGTTCGTCGGAAAGGCGGCCAGCTTAGCATGCCGTCCGTGGCGTTTTCAGGGCCTACCAGGTGTCCACGAAGCCGGCTTGGGCAGGCGCAACGCGCGCCCCCGCCAGGCCGCGCGACAGCCAGGCGCGCGTGTCGGCGGGGTCGATGACGGCGTCGATCTCCAGCGTGCCGGCCATGTGCATGGCCTCGCCGTGGGCGTACTGCTGGGCCAGCAGCCGGTCGAACAGGGCGTTGCGTTCGGCGCCCTCGGGCAGGGCCTCCAGTTCCTTGCGAAAGCCCAGGCGCACGGCGCCTTCCAGACCCATGGCACCGAACTCGCCCGTGGGCCAGGCCACGTTGAACACCGGCGCATGGAAGCTGCCGGCCGTCATGCCCATGGCCCCCAGGCCGTAGCCCTTGCGCAGCACCACGCTGAAATACGGCACGCGCAGCTTGGCCGCCGTGACGAACAGGCGGCTGACATGGCGCACCTGGGCCGTCTTCTCGATCTCGGGGCCGACCATGAAGCCGGGCGTGTCCACCAGGCTCACGATGGGCAGGCCATGGGCATTGCACAGCTGCATGAAGCGCGCGGCCTTGTCGGCCGCATCGGCGTCGATGGCGCCGCCCAGGTGGGAGGGGTTGTTGGCCATCAGCCCCACGGGCCGGCCTTCGATGCGCGCCAGCGCCGTGTGGATGCCTGCGCCAAAGCCTGTGCGCAGCATCAGCAGGCTGCCTTCGTCCACCAGATGCGCCATGGCCGCACGCGTGTCATAGGCACGCAGCCGGTTCTCGGGCACCACATGGCGCAGGACGCGCGTGTCGGGCGCGGCCCACTCCGTGGTGCGGCCCTGGAAGAAGGACAGGTAGTGGCGCGCGGCGGCCACGGCTTCGGCCTCATCCTCGACCAGCACGTCGATCACGCCATTGGCATGCTGCACGCTGCTGGGACCGATCTGCTCGGGCCGGAAGACGCCCAGCCCGCCGCCCTCGATCATGGCCGGCCCGCCCATGCCGATGCAGCTGGCGCGCGTGGCGATGATCACGTCGCTGCAGCCCAGCAGGGCCGCGTTGCCCGCAAAGCAGCGGCCATGGGTGATGCCGATCACGGGCACCTGGCCCGACAGCGCCGCATAGGCCGCGAAGGTGTGCACATGCAGGCCCGCGACCACGGGCGTGTCGGTGTCACCGGGCCTCCCGCCGCCGCCTTCGGCGAACAGCACCACGGGCAGCTTCTGCGCCAGCGCAATGCCCAGCATGCGGTCGGTCTTGGCATGGTTGCGCGCACCCTGGGTGCCCGCCAGCACGGTGGCGTCATAGGACATGACGACGGCGCGCGAGCGCTCCTGGCCGAACTGCGCGCCGTTGATGGAGCCCATGCCCGTGACCATGCCGTCGGCCGGCGTGTTGGCGATCAGGTCGTCCATGCTGCGCCGGCGCGTCTGCGCGGCAATGGCCAGCGCACCGTATTCGATGAAGCTGCCTGCGTCGCAGAGGTCGGCGATGTTCTCGCGCGCGCTGCGGCTGCCCTGGGCATGGCGCTTGGCCATGGCCTCGGGCCGGGCAGCATCGCGCGTGAAGGCATGGCGGTCGATGACGCGCTGCAGGTCGGCGCGGATGTGGTCCGGGTCCTGTGCGGACTGCTGCGCGCGTGCGTCGGCCTGCACGCCTTCGGCGGCGGCCAGCACCAGCAGGGGCTGGTCCTGGGCCACATAGGCACCGGACTCAGCCAGCAGTCGGGTGATGGTGCCGGCCTGCGGCGCCAGCAGCACATGCTCCATCTTCATGGCTTCGAGCACGCCCAGCTCGGCGCCTGCGGCCACGGAATCGCCCACGGCCACGCTCCACTGCACGATGCGCGCGGGCATGGGGGCCGTGAGGGCGCCTTCGGGGACGGGCGCGCCAGCAGCCTCGGCCGCCGCCGGAACCTCGGCGGCCGCATCCGTGCGGCGCGCGCCTTCGGCCAGCGCCTGGGCGTCCGCCACCAATTCGGGAAGGACCTCTTCAAGCCAGCGTGTGTGCACGGCCTGCGATGCCATCTCGGGCCGCCGGGCCAGCGCCTGCAGCAGCGGCAGGTTGGTGGCCAGCCCGTCGATGCGGCATTCGTCCAGTGCGCGACGTGCGCGGCGAAGCACGTCTTCAAAGCGCGGCCCGCTGCTGTGCACGATGAGCTTGGCCAGCAGCGTGTCGTAGTGCGGCGAGGGGCTGGCGCCCGCCACCGCATGCGTGTCGATGCGGATGCCGGGCCCGGCCGGCCACTGCAGTGCGCCTATGCGCCCGCTGCCGGGGCGCGACTGGCCTGCGGCATCCAGCGTCTCGGCATTGATGCGCCACTGCATGGCATAGCCGCGCGGCGTGGGCGGCGTCCTGGCATCCAGGCCCAGCTCTCCAAGGTGATCGCCGGCCGCCACGCGGATCTGGGCCTGCACGAGGTCGATGCCGAAGACTTCCTCGGTGATGGTGTGCTCCACCTGCAGGCGCGGGTTGGCCTCGATGAAGACATAGGGCAGGGAGTCGGAGGCGGCATCGACCAGGAATTCGAAGGTGCCCAGGCTCTCGTAGCCGATCTCGGCGGCCATGCGCAGCGCGTCGCGCGTGATGCGCTCGCGCAGCGGCTGCGCCAGGCTGGGGCTGGGCGCGATCTCCACCAGCTTCTGGAAGCGCCGCTGCAGCGTGCATTCACGCTCGCCCAGCGCGATGGGGCCTGCGCCGCCGTCGCCCAGGATCTGCACCTCGATATGGCGTGCGCCCGTCATCAGCCGCTCCACATAGACGCCGTCCATGCCGAAGGCGGCGCGCGCCTCGCTGCGGCAGCGCTCATAGGCTGCAGGCAGGTCCTCGGCGCGCGCCACGGCACGCATGCCGCGCCCGCCGCCGCCGCCGATGGCCTTGACCATGATGCCGCTGGCGCCCCCGGCCTGCTGCGCCTCGAAGAAGGCCTGGGCCTGTTCCAGCGTGACAGCCTCGCTGCTGCCCGGCATCAGCGGCACGCCGCAGCGGCGCGCCAGATCGCGTGCGCGGGCCTTGTCGCCCAGCAGCGCCAGGTGCTCCGGCGCGGGGCCGATGAAGCGCAGTCCCGCATCGGCACAGGCCTGCGCAAAGCCCGCGTTCTCGCTGAGAAAGCCGTAGCCCGGATGGATGCCGTCGCAGCCGTGCTCGCGCGCAATGCGCAGCAGGTGGGCGCCGTCCAGGTAGGCCGAGGGGCCGCTGGCGTCCAGGGGCACGGCTGCATCGGCAGCGGATACATGGGGCGCCTGCGCATCGTCTGCGGCATAGACGGCCAGGCTCGGCACACCCAGCTCGCGCAGCGCGCGCACGATGCGCAGCGCGATCTCGCCGCGGTTGGCAATCAGGATCTTCTGGAACATGGGACTTCGGTCTTTCTCATTGATCGCGCAGCAAGCGACGCAGCACTTTGCCCGCGCCGGTGGCGGGCAGCGCCTCGATGAAACGCACCTCGCGCGGCGCCTTGTAGCTGGCCATGTTCTCGCGCGACCACTGCACCAGGTCCTCGGCCGCGATCTGCTGGCCCGGCCGCGTGACGATGAAGGCGCGCACGACCTCGCCCTTGTGCGGGTCGGGCACACCGATCACGGCGGCCTGGGCCACGGCCGGATGCTTGATGAGGATGGCCTCCACCTCCTCGGGGAAGACGCTGTAGCCCGAGACCTTGATCATTTCCTTGAAGCGGCCGATGAAGGTCAGGTAGCCGTCGGCATCGATGCGGCCCATGTCGCCCGTGTGCACCCAGCCGTTCTTCAGGGTCCTGGCCGTGGCCTCGGGCTTGTTCCAGTAGCCCTTGAAGTTGCCGGGGCCGCGGATGGTGATCTCGCCCACTTCGCCGGCCGGCAGCGGCTCGCCGGTCTCGGGGTCGATGATGCGCACCTCGTTGCCGGGCAGCGGCTTGCCGTGCGTGCCCCAGCGGATGGCGTCGCCCGGCATGGAAGTGTCCATGGTGTGGGTCTCGCTGAGGCCATAGGCCGCCTCGCTGGAGATGCAGTTCGGGGTGAAGCGCTTCCACTGCCGCGCCAGCTCCTCGGTGTAGGCAATGCCGAAGCTGGTCACCGTGTTGCGGCGCAGCGCGGAAAAGTCCATGGTCTCCACGCCCGGCAGCTGCATCACGGCCACGTTCATGGGCGCGATGCTGTACCACCAGGTCACGCGGTAGCGCTCCAGCGCCTGGGCCACGGCCAGCGGGTCGAAGCGGTGCAGCAGCACGCAGGTGGCGCCGCTGTGCACGGGCATGTTCACGCCCATGGACATGCCGGCAATGTGATAGAGCGGCGCCACGGCCAGCAGCATGTCCCCGGCGTTCACGCCCGTGGCGCTGGAGGCGCCGGCCGTCTTGCTGGCCGCGTTGCCGTAGCTGAGCATGGCGCCCTTGGGCAGGCCCGTCGTGCCCGAGGTATAGGTCATCAGCGAGACATCGTCCATGGCAACATCGACGGGCACGGGCTTGGCGCCGCTGTGCATGACATCCCAGAACGATTCCACGCCCTCGGGCAGCGGCTGCACGGGGGCCTGCAGTTCGGGCGGCAGCGCCAGCGTGGCCGATTCAGGAAGCCAGTCGCCATAGCGCACGGCCAGCACATGCCTGAGCGCCGTGCTGGCGCGCACCTTGTCCACCACGGGCAGCAGCACATCGGCCGCGACGATGACGCGGGCCTTGAGGTCATCGAGCTGGTACTGCAGCTCATGCTCCTTGTTCAGCGGCCCGCAGGGGCAGACGATGGCGCCGACCTTCTGGATGCCGTAGTGCGCCACGATGTACTGCGGGCAGTTGTTCATGAACAGCGCCACGGGCTCGCCCCGGCCCACGCCCAGCGCCTGCAGCCGCGCGGCAAAGGCGTCGCTGGCCGCATCCACCTCGGCCCAGCTGATGTGGCGGCCATACCAGATGTAGGCGTCGCGGCCGGGGTGGTTGCGCGCATTGCGGCGCAGGGCCTCATGCAGGGGAATGAGGGTCTCGGAATCCGCCATGCTTGTCTCCTGGGTGTCTGGCCATCCCGGAACCAGTCCTAAGGGATAGCCTTGATCTGATTTTTGGATCGGCGTCTTGCCAATATATACCCGCTGGTAGAACATTGCTACCCATCGGTATAACCATCGCAGCCACCGACGCGACACGAGATTTCCCGCATGCCCAAGCCCCCTGTCACCCCGCGCGGCCGCCAGCGCCTTCCCACGGCCGGCTCCGATGAAAAGCGCGAACGCATCCTCAAGGCGGCCGAGGCCCTGTTCGACCGCAACGGCTACGCCAACACCACGATGGAGCAGATCGTCCAGGCCCTGGGCGTGACCAAGCCCTTCGTCTACTACTACTTCCGCAACAAGCAGGAGATCTTCGAGACCCTGTGCTGGGCGCCCACCGAGGCCTGCTTCACGGTGCTGGACTTCGCGGCCGACGATCCGCGCGCCGCGCACGAGAAGGCCGTGGACGGCCTGCAGCGGCTGATCGCGGCCACCATTGCCCACTATCCGGCGGCCTTCTTTCCGTACCGCGAGCCCCAGGCCTTCAGCCCTGCGTACATGAAGGCCTCGCGCACGCTGGCGCGCCAGTTCTACCGCCAGTTCTGCGCGCTGCTCGAAGAAGGCCGCGCCAGCGGCCACCTGGACTTTCGCGAGACACGCATCACCGCCCAGGCCGCCTGCAGCCTGCCGGGCTTTCTCTACAACTGGTACCGCCCCGGCGGCCGCCTGGGCACGGCCGAGATGGTGGCCGAGCTGACCGAGCTGGCCAGCCGCGTGCTGGGCCTGCGCACGGCGCCAGCCACCACGCCCGAAGCCATTGCCGCATCCCCCGCGAAAAAGACGCCTGCACGGCGCAGCCGGCCCCGCGCCGAGCCGCCCGGCAAGGACTGACGACCATTCCTTCGAGGAGACAAGACATGCCGATCCGCCGCCATTGCATCCGACGATATTCCCAACCATCCATCGCTCTCGCCGCCGCTCTGCTGTGCGCCACGGCCGCCCACGCCCAGGGCGGCGAGACCTTCAAGATCGCCTTCATCGACCCGCTGTCCGGCCCCTTCGTCAGCACGGGCGAGCTGATGCGCGACCACGTGCAATACGCGGTCGAGGACGTGAACGCCAAGGGCGGGCTGTTCAACGGCGCGAAGCTGCAGCTGCTGCAGTTCGACAGCAAGCTCTCGGCCCAGGAGAGCCAGGCCGCGCTGCAGGCGGCCATCGACCAGGGCGCGCGCGTGGTGGTGACGGGGGGCTCGGGCTCGTCGGTGGTGGCGGCCCTGGTGCAGGCGGCATCGCGCCACAACCAGCGCAATCCGGGCAAGGAGGTGCTGGTGCTCAACCACTCCTCCATCGACCCCGAGCTGACGGGCAAGGCCTGCAGCTTCTGGCACTTCATGTTCGATGCCAACACCGCCATGCGCATGCAGGCGATTGCCAGCTATATCAAGACCCAGCCCGGCATCCGCAAGGTCTACCTGCTCAACCAGGACTACGCCCACGGCAAGCAGTGGGCGGCCTATGGGCGCCAGATGGTGAGCGCGGCCCGGCCCGACATCCAGTTCACGGGCGAGATGCTCCACCCCATAGGCCGGGTCAAGGACTTCGCGCCCTATGTGGCCAAGATCAAGGAAACGGGTGCGGACTCGGTGATCACGGGCAACTGGGGCCAGGACCTGACCCTGCTGCTCAAGTCGGCCGCCGACTCGGGCTATGACCTGCGCTACTTCAACCACAGCGCGGGCGGCATGCCGGGCACGGTGACATCCTTCGCCCAGACCCGCATCGGCCAGCTGACCTGGGTGGCCGAATGGCACCCGGGCCAGGCCGGCCGCCCGCTGGCCGACGCCCGCGCCCAGGAATACAAGGCCCGCATGGGCAAGGACTTCCTGGCCCCGCGCATGGACCTGGTGCCGCGCATGCTGGCCGCCGCCATGGCCAAGGCACAGTCCACCGAACCCGTGAAGATCGCGCTGGCCATGGAGGATTTGCAGATGGACACCGTGGTCGGCCCCGTGCGCATGCGCGGCAAGGACCACCAGCTGCTGCTGCCCCAGGTGGTCAACACCATCGCGCCCGTGGACGGCAAGCTGGTCAAGGCCGGTTGGGAAGGCACGAACTACGGCTTTCGCACCGATGCCGTCTACACGCCCGAGCAGGTGGAATTGCCCACGGACTGCCAGATGAAGCGGCCCGGCGGGCGCTGAGGCGGCCTTCCCCGCCAGCCAAGCCAGCTACGCCCCGCTCAATGCGGGGCGTAGTTTCGTTGGCCAAAGATGCCGCTGCCCACGCGCACCATGGTGCTGCCTGCGGCCACGGCCGCTTCCAGGTCGCCGGTCATTCCCATGGAAACCGTGTCGAAGCGCTCCAGCCCCGGCAGGCCGCTGGCGCGGATCTGTTCGAAGACGGCCGTGGCGCGCGCATGCACCTCGCGCTGGGCCTCGAAGCCCGGCGCATCGTCGGGAATGCTCATCACGCCGCGCAGCGCCAGGCGCGGCAGCTGCACGATGGCAGCGGCCAGCTCCAGCGCCTGCTGCGGCGCCACGCCGGCCTTGGTCTCGCCGCCATCCACGTTCAGCTGGATGCAGACCTGCAGCGGCGCCAGGCCCTCGGGGCGCTGGGCCGACAGGCGCTCGGCGATCTTCAGGCGGTCCACGGTCTGGGCCCAGTCGAAATGCTCGGCCACCAGGCGCGTCTTGTTGCTCTGGATGGGGCCTATGCAATGCCATTGCAGGGCCTCGCCGCCCGGCAGGCCCATGGCGCGCACGGCGGCGATCTTTTCCACGCCCTCCTGGATGTAGTTCTCGCCGAAGCTGCGCTCGCCGGCCAGCACGGCCTCGCGCACGGCGTCGGCGCCGAAGGTCTTGGAGACGGACAGCAATTGCACCGAGCCGGACGCCCTGCCCGCCTGCGCGCAGGCCGAGGCAATCCGTTCGTGAATCTGTTGAAGCTTGTTTTCAATCGTCGTCATAATTGCCGCCAGCGTACCAAACGAGGGAGCGAACTCCGTGGACATCACCCAATTGCTGGCATTCAGCGTCAAGAACAAGGCCTCCGACCTGCACCTGTCCGCGGGGCTGCCGCCGATGATCCGTGTGCACGGCGATGTGCGCCGCATCAATGTCGATCCGCTGGACCACAAGACGGTCCACGCCATGGTCTACGACATCATGAGCGACTCCCAGCGCAAGGCCTACGAGGAGTTCCTGGAGGTGGACTTCTCGTTCGAGATCGAGGGGCTGGCGCGCTTTCGTGTCAACGCCTTCAACCAGTACCGGGGCGCGGCCGCCGTCTTCCGGACCATTCCCAGCAAGATCCTGACGCTGGAGCAGCTCAACGCACCGCGCATCTTCGGCGACCTGGCCCTGAAGCCGCGCGGCCTGGTGCTGGTGACCGGCCCCACGGGCTCGGGCAAGTCCACCACGCTGGCCGGCATGGTCAACCACCTCAACGAGACCGAGTACGGGCACATCCTGACGGTGGAGGACCCCATCGAATTCGTGCACGACTCCAAGAAGTGCCTGATCAACCAGCGTGAAGTCGGGCCGATGACGCAGTCGTTCTCGGCCGCACTGCGCTCGGCACTGCGCGAGGACCCGGACGCCATCCTGGTGGGCGAAATGCGTGACCTGGAAACCATCCGCCTGGCCATGACCGCAGCCGAGACGGGCCACCTGGTCTTCGGCACCCTGCACACCTCCAGCGCCGCCAAGACCATCGACCGCATCATCGACGTCTTCCCCGCCGAGGAAAAGGAGATGGTGCGCGCCATGCTCTCCGAATCGCTGCAGGCCGTGATCTCGCAGACGCTGTGCAAGACCAAGGACGGCCAGGGCCGCATCGCGGCCCACGAAATCATGCTGGGCACCAGCGCCATCCGCAACCTGATCCGCGAGGCCAAGGTGGCCCAGATGTACTCCACCATCCAGACGAGTCAGAATGTGGGCATGCAGACGCTGGACCAGAACCTGACCGATCTGGTGCGGCGCAACCTGATCAGCCCCGCGGAAGCCCGCGCCAAGGCCAAGATACCGGACAACTTCCCGGGCTGACCGCCACCCGCCCAGCCTCTCGCCACGCGCCATGAAAAGCATTTTCCGCAAGCTGCGAAGCGGCCAGGAGCCTTCGGCCCCGGCCTCCGAGTCGGCCTTCTTCACGACCACGCTGGCGGCGCATGGCTTCATGGACCCGCACACTCCTCCCGTTCCCTGGGAGGCGCGCGCCATCGAGGTAGGGGCCACGCGGCTGCCGCGCGGCGGCGGGGGCCAGCTGGAGCAGCTGTGGTCGCGCGACCGCTACCTGGGCCAGCTGGATGCGGCCAGCCTGCAGCGGCTGAGCGAATATTTCATCTACGCAGCCGTGGCACCGCAACGCGACGTGATCCGCCAGGAAGAGAACGGCAGCTTCATGGCCGTGGTGCTGTCCGGCCAGATCGCCGTGGAGCGCCAGCAGCCCTGGGGCGAGCGCATGCGCCTGGCGCAGACGCGGCCCGGCGACATCCTGGGCGAGATGTCCCTGCTGGACGGCGGTCCGCGCTTTTCCAGCTGCACCACGCTGACCGACTGCGAGATCGGCGTGCTCAGCGCCGAGGCGCTGGACGAGATGATGGCCAAGGACGCCGCGCTGGCCGCCAAGCTGATGGCGCTGCTGGCGCGCAAGCTCTCGTTCCGGCTGCGCGCCATCAGCGTGCGCCTGGGCGAAGAGCAGCACACATAGACAGTGAGTGAGTTGAATATGAGGACGCCTGGCCCCTGCGGGCCGGACCGGCCTACCTGCAAATAACAAAACAACCTGTGCGCCACAACGGCGCGCAATGCCCGGGGGAATACGGCAATGGAAAGAGATCAGGCCACCAAGTTCATCAACGACCTGCTCAAGCTCATGGTCAGCCGCAACGGCAGCGACTTGTTCATCACGGCGGAATTCCCGCCGGCGATCAAGATCGACGGGCGCATCACCAAGGTGTCGCCGCAGCCGCTGTCGCCCGTGCACACGCTGACGCTGGCGCGCTCGGTCATGAGCGACAAGCAGATCGCCGATTTCGAGCGCACCAAGGAGTGCAACTTCGCCATCTCGCCGCCGGGCATAGGGCGCTTTCGCGTCAACGCCTTCATCCAGCAGGGCCGCGTGGGCATGGTGATGCGGACGATTCCGCTGGCCCTGCCCACCATCGACAGCCTGGGCGTGCCCCAGGTGCTCAAGGAGGTGGCCATGACCAAGCGCGGCCTGTGCATCCTGGTCGGCGCCACGGGCTCGGGCAAATCCACCACGCTGGCCGCCATGGTGGACTGGCGCAACGAGAGCTCCTACGGCCACATCGTGACCATCGAGGACCCCATCGAATTCGTGCACCCGCACAAGAACTGCGTGGTCACGCAGCGCGAAGTGGGCCTGGACACGGACAGCTGGGACGCGGCGCTCAAGAACTCCCTGCGCCAGGCGCCGGACGTGATCCTGATGGGCGAAATCCGCGACCGCGAGACCATGGAGCACGCCATCGCCTTCTCGGAAACCGGCCACCTGTGCCTGGCCACGCTGCACGCCAACAGCGCCAACCAGGCGCTGGACCGCATCGTCAACTTCTTCCCCGAAGACCGCCGCCCGCAGCTGCTGATGGACCTGTCGCTGAACCTGCGCGCCATGGTCTCCCAGCGCCTGCTGCCCAAGCAGGACAGCAAGGGCCGCGTGGCCGCCATCGAGGTGATGCTCAACTCGCCGCTGATCTCCGACCTGATCTTCAAGGGCGAGGTCACCGAGATCAAGGAGATCATGAAGAAAAGCCGCAACCTGGGCATGCAGACCTTCGACCAGGCGCTGTTCGACCTGTTCGAGTCCAACCTGGTCACCTACGAGGATGCACTGCGCAATGCCGACTCGGTCAACGACCTGCGGCTGCAGATCAAGCTGGGCAGCCAGCGCGCCAAGTCGCTGGACCTGGCGGCGGGCACCGAGCATTTCGCCATCGTCTGAGGGGCGTGCCATGCACGCCCTGACCGCGCCTTCAGTGCGCTGAGCCGGCATGCCGGCTCCTTCCAGGGCCGCGCCGGACGCGGCCCTGCGCCACCCGCCTCCCACCACCTCTCAGGATTGCTTCCATGTCCGACTCCTCCATCGCCGCCCGCAGCTATGCGGACACCGCCCCTCTTTCCGTGGCCTTCCTCGGGCTGGGCGTCATGGGCTACCCCATGGCCGGCCACCTGGCCACGGCGGGCCACCGCGTCACGGTCTACAACCGCACGCCGGCCAAGGCCCGCGCCTGGTGCGAGGAGTTCAACGGCGGCCATGCGGCCACGCCGCGCGAGGCCGTGGCCGGCGCCGACATCGTGTTCAGCTGCGTGGGCAATGACGATGACCTGCGCTCGGTCGTGCTGGGGCCGGATGGTGCCTTCGCTGGCATGCGCCGCGGCGCCATCTTCGCCGACCACACGACGGCATCGGCCGAAGTGGCGCGCGAGCTGCATGCGGCCGGGCTGGAGCTGGGCCTGCAGTTCATCGACGCACCCGTCTCGGGCGGCCAGGCCGGCGCCCAGAACGGCCAGCTCACCGTGATGTGCGGCGGCGACCAGGCCGCCTTCGCCACCATGCAGCCCGTGGCCATGGCCTTCTCGCGCGCCTGCACGCTGATGGGCGACAGCGGCGCCGGCCAGCTCACCAAGATGGTCAACCAGATCTGCATCGCGGGCCTGGTCCAGGGCCTGTCCGAGGCCATCGCCTTCGGCCAGCGCGCGGGACTGGACATTCCCAGCGTGCTCGATGTCATCGGCAAGGGCGCCGCCCAGAGCTGGCAGATGGACAACCGTGGCCGCACCATGGCCGAAGGCAAGTTCGACTTCGGCTTTGCCGTGGACTGGATGCGCAAGGACCTGGGCCTGGTGCTGGCCGAAGCCCAGCGCAATGGCGCGCGCCTGCCCGTCACGGCCCTGGTGGACCAGTTCTATGCCGATGTGCAGCAGATGGGCGGCAGGCGCTGGGATACCTCCAGCCTGATCAAGAGGCTCACCCCCTGAGCGGCTTACGCCGCTTCCCCCTCGTTGCACGGCGCCTCTCTACCCGCTTCGCGGGGGAGGGGGACGACGCCCTCGGCTAGGCGCCCCCGCCGCGAGGCGGCTCTTGCTCGGCGTCCCTGGCTTTTTGGTCGCGCCGGTTTCAAAGGTCGGTTGCAGTGGCTGACTCAGTAAGCAATGAAAAAAGCCGGAACATGTTCCGGCTTTTGCTTTCAGGCGGCGGTGATCACTTCACCGGGGTGGCGGTGACGCCTGCGGGGGTGGACAGGCTGCTTTCCGAGAGGCTGGTGGGAGCGCTGGCTGCGGCGGCCTTGCCGGAGTCGTCGGTGACCACGGGGGCGGACTGGGGCTGCATGCGGGCCAGTTCGTCCTCGGAGATGACTTCCACCACGCGCACGACCTTGGTCACGTCGTTGATGCCGCGTGCAATCTCGGCGCCGCGCTTGGCTTCGCGCGGGGTGACGATGCCCATCAGGAAGACGACCTTGTTCTCGGTCACGACCTTGAAGGCCGAGGCCTGGATGTCCTTGGCGTCCAGCAGGCTGGCCTTGACCTGGGTGGTGATCAGCGTGTCCTTGGAGCGCTGGCTCAGCGTGGAGGTGAAGGGAGCCACCACCACTTCGTTGAAGACATTGCGCACCGTGGGCTGCTCGCGCACGAGCTTCTCGATGGTCTGGCGGTCGGCCTCATTGCCGGCCTCGCCGGTCAGCAGCACCTGGCGGTTGTAGCTGGTGACGTTGACATGGGCCTTGTCGCCCAGCACTTCGGCGATGCGGTTGTTGGCGCGCAGCTCGATGCCCTGGTCTTCCACCTGGGTGCCGGTGGTGCGGCGGTCCGCCACCGACATGCCGGCCATCACGGCGCTGCCGCCCACCAGGGCGACGCAGCCCGACAGGGCGGCGCCCAGGGACGCGACGGCGAGCACGGCGCAGGCGGCGCGGGACCAACGGAACTTCATAGAGGCATCTCCTGTTCACCAAGTAACTGGGCATCCACGCCGTCGCACAGGCAGTGCAGCACCAGCGTATGGGTTTCGCGCACGCGCGCCGCACGGTCGTGCGGCACGCAGATCAGAACATCGGTCTCGCGCACGCGGCCGGCCAGGGAGCCGCCCGTGCGGCCGGTCAGCACCACGGCCATCATGTCGCGCTCATGGGCGGCATCCAGCGCCTCCAGCACGGCCACGTCGTTGCCCGTGGCGGACAGCACCAGCAGCAGGTCGCCGGGCTGGCCCAGCGCGCGTATCTGGCGCGCCAGGTACTGGGTGGCGTTGCCGCCCGAGCCCGTGGCGCCCACGGTGCCCAGCAGGCCGCCGTCGGAGACCAGGGCCACGGCAGCCAGCTCGGGCCGGTCGCGTTCGAAGCCGGCCACGCACAGGGCGGCGAAGAGTTGGGCATCGCTGGCAGAGGCGCCCGCGCCGCAGGCCAGAACCTTGCCGCCACTGGTCACGCAGGCCAGCATGGCCTGCACTGCCGCCGCAATGGGCTGGCTCAGCGCCTGGGCGGCCTGGTATTTCAGGTCGGCGCTGTCGATGAAATGCTGTTGGATACGTTGCTCAAGCATGGAGGCCCGATGATAACTGCCGCCCTTGAAGTCTTTCGTAGCCAGGCGTTATTTGTGCTGCAGCGGTAACGGATCAGGCGCCTTCGGCGTCAAAGGCGGCCTGCAGCCACTGCACGGAGGGCCCGGCGCCGGGCTCGACCAGCACCACGTCGAAGCGGCAAGGTGGCGGCGCGGACCAGCGCATCAGGTAGTGGCGCGCCGCAAATACGATGCGCCGCTGCTTGGTGGCACCGATGCTGGCGCCGGCACCGCCGAACGCGCGCGTGCCACGGCTGCGCACCTCGACGAAGACCACGGTGCCGTCGCGCGCCTGCACGATGAGGTCGATCTCGCCGCCGCCGCGGCCCGGCGTCCGATAATTGCGCTCGACCAGACGCAGGCCGGCCGCCTGCAGATGGGCCAGCGCCGCATCCTCGGCCTGCTGGCCCCGATGCCGGGTCGTGAGGGCAGACGGCCCCGCGCCTGCCGGCTTTTTCGCAAGGAAACCCATTGACTACCTCTTTCGCCACCGCGCTGGGCGCAGCCAAGGATGCTGCGGCATCCCAGCATTATCCGCAGGGCGCCCTCTACGTGGTGGCCACTCCCATCGGCAACCTGGCCGACATCAGCCTGCGCGCCCTGCATGTGCTGCAGCTGGTGGACTGCGTGGCCTGCGAGGACACGCGCCACACGCAGGGCCTGCTGCGCTCCTATGGACTGGACCGGCCCGGCAGCCAGCTGCTGGCCGTGCACCAGCACAACGAGGCCGAGGCGGCCCAGCAGATCGTGGCGCGGCTGCAGCAGGGCCAGCGCATCGCCTATGTCAGCGATGCGGGCACGCCCGGCGTCAGCGACCCCGGCGCACGCCTGTGCGCCGCCGTGCAGGCCGCGGGCCTTCGCTGCATTCCGCTGCCCGGCGCCAGCAGCATCACGGCCGCCATCAGCGTGGCCGGCGCGGTCACGCCTTCACAGGGCGAGGGAGGTTTCGTCTTCGCAGGCTTTCTGCCCACCAAGTCGGCCGAGCGCCTGGCCGCCGTGCAGCAACTGGCCCTGCAGCCGCGCTGCACCGTGCTGCTGGAGGCGCCCCACCGCATTGCCGACCTGGCCGCCGCGCTGGCCACGCTGGGCGAGCGCCCGGTGACCCTGGCACGCGAGATCACCAAGCAGTTCGAGGACATTGCCACCATGCCCGCCAGCGCGCTGCCGGCCTGGCTGCAGGCCGTGCCCCAGCGCAGCAAGGGCGAATTCGCCGTGGTGCTGCACCCGGTGGCCCTGGGTGGCGATGAGGCCGACGGCGACGCCCTGCGCGTGCTGCGCCTGCTGCTGGCCGAGCTGCCCACCAAGACCGCCGTGCGCCTGGCCGCCGAGATCACGGGCGCACCGCGCAACCGCCTCTATGACGCCGCGCTGGCGATCAAGCAGGCCGCCGAGGAGGACGGCGACGCGGATTGATCAGGCATACGCGAGGCCGGTGGCCACGCCACCGAACAGGTCGCCTTCGACCTGCGGCACGCCCGGGAAGGCCTCGCGCAGCGCATCACGCAGCGTGCGCAGGGCCGATGAGCCGCCCGTGAGGTAGATGGCGTCCAGCGCCTGGGGCGCCACGCCGGCCAGGCGCAGGCAGTCCTGGGCGCAGGCCACGACCTGTTGCAGCGGGCCTTGCAGCTGCTCGTGCAGTACCTCGGGCGAGATGGCGGCGGACAGGCCCGATTCCAGCCAGCCCAGCTCGATGGCCGCTTCGGCATGGCGCGTGGAGGCCTCGATCTTGGCCTGCTCCACCACGGCGGCCAGGCGGTGGCCTTCGCGCAGTTCCAGCACTTCCATCAGGCGCTTGTGCAGGCGCTGGTCGCTGTAGTCGGTGCGCAGGTTGCGCGCCTCGGCCAGGGCCTTGGGCGAATACAGCCACTGGATCAGGTGCCAGGTCGAGAGGTCGAAGAACACGCGGCTGGGCACTTCGCGGCCGCTGGGGCCGATGTGCCGGTAGCCCAGCAAGGGCATGAGCTGGGCCAGGTTGAGCCGGTGGTCGAAGTCCGTGCCGCCGATGTGCACGCCGCTGGTGGCCAGGATGTCGTCGCGGCGGTCGCTGCGGCCAGCCTGCTCGGGACCCAGGCGCACGACGGTGAAGTCGGAGGTACCGCCGCCGATGTCCACCACCAGCACCACGGATTCCTGCGTGAGGCGCTGCTCGTAGTCCAGCGCGGCGGCAATGGGCTCCATCTGGAAATCCACTTCGCCCAGGCCTGCGGCGCGCGCGGCATCGGCCAGAGCTTGCTGCGCCTGGCGGTCGCGCTCGGGATGGTCGTCCACGAAATGCACGGGCCGGCCCAGCACCACGCGCTCGGGCAGGCGGCCGTCCAGCGAGGCACGCGCCCGGTCGGCCACGCGGCGCAGGAACAGGCCGATGATGTCCTGGTAGCTCACGAACTGGTCGTGCACCGCCGTCTTTTCCTGCAGCAGCGCACTGCCCAGCAGGCTTTTGAGGGAGCGCATGAGCCGGCCCGGCTCGCCGTCCAGGTACTGGGCCATGGCGTCGCGCCCGAAATGGGTGCTGTGCTCGTCCGTATGGAAGAACAGCGCCGTGGGCATCCCGCAGGCATCGCCCTCCAGTGGCAGCAGGCGTGCGGTCTGGCCGGGGGCGCGCCAGGCCATGGCGGAGTTGGAGGTACCGAAATCTATGCCCAGCGTGGCAGGAGTGGAAGCAGTCGTCATGGCAAGCAGCGCCGCGCCGCGGCACCCCTCAAGGAAGGCCGCGGCTGCAACGAAAACGCCCACCGGGGTGGGCATGGGTGTCAGCGGGGCGCCATTCTAGCGCCCACGCATTTCGCCTAGGCGGCGGCGGTTTCCCTGGCCGGGGAAACCTGGGCCAGCACGATGCGCGCGCCATGCGTGGCGGTCTCGTCCAGCGCCAGCGCAGACGCGGGCTGGCGTACCTCCAGCTCGATGGCATAAGGGCCTTCACCGCGCGTGGCCAGACGGTGGCCCAGGGCGCCCGTGGCAACGCCCTGGGCGGGCGCAGCCAGCACCAGCTCGGTGGCGCCCAGTTCGGTAGCGCCCAGCCTCAGCGATGCGCGGTAGGCGCTGCCGTCGTCCGACAGCCGGGCCTCGCCAATGTCTGCGCCCTCGCCCAGCAGCGCGCGCCAGCGTGCCAGGCTGGCGCGCAGGTCATGCACGGCCACGTACAGCCGGGCCACGCCGGTGGCGCCGTTGGGGTGCACGCGCGCCTCTCCTTCGGGCACACGCAGGGCGCGCGGCGTGAGGTCGCCGCAGAGAAAGGGCAGGTCCTGGCTGCGGGCGCGTGCATTGCGCCAGCGCAGCTGCGCGCCGTCGGGGCGCAGGCGGCCGCCTTCGTAGGGCGCCTCGTAGTCCAGGCCGCGCGCCTGGGCGGCGGCAACCACGGCGCCGGTCTCGGTGGGCAGCAGCGCGAAATCGACAATGCCCTCGCCATGGCGCTGCAGCTGCTGCCACCAGCGCTCCTCGGGCGCGGGCGCTCGCCAGGCGATGAGTTCGAAATAGGCGCCGTCGGCAAACACCACCAGGGCGTTGTGCGTGGAGCGGCCCGGATGCTCGCCGCCGCGCAGCACGTTGAAGCCCAGCGCGGTGTAGTCGGCAATGGTGCGTTCCAGGTCCTGGACCGCGATGACGATGTGGTCGAGTGGCAGGGTCATGGCAGGGGTGCTTTCCGCACGGTGTTCAGGCTGCCAGGCGCGCGGCGGCGCTGGAGTCGGTGTGGCGCACTTCGGCGCGGATGTTCTGCGGATTGCGCAGCAGGTTGAGGATGGGGCAGGTGCGCTCCACGGCCTCGAACAGCGCATCGATCTCGGCGCGGCTGGCGGGCGAGTCGATGTGCACGGTGTAGCCGATCTCATGCGGCCAGATGGGCGTGGCCTCGTGGCCGGGCTTGCCGCCGCGCGGGTCGATGATGCCCGTGACCTCGACCTCCAGGCTCTCCACGGGCACCTGGCGCTCGGCCGCCTGGATCAGAAAGATGTGGGTCACGCAGGTCCCCAGCACGCCCAGCTGCAGCTCGGGCGAGCTGGGGCCGAGGTTGTAGCCCGCGAAGTCGGGCGGGCTGTCGCTGATGACCTGGTGCTCGCGGATGCGCAGGCGGCGCACGCCGCTGCGGCCCTCGGCGCGCACATGGGCCTTGAGGTGGGCGGGCTGGGCCGTGCCGGCCGCGACGGCGGCGCTGCGGGCGAGCACGGCGGCACGCTTTTCGGCGAGGTATTCGTTGAGATGGCTCATGGACGGGCTTTCGGTGAAGGAAGTACCAGCCCATTGTTGGGACCGCCGCATGCGCGGCAAACAAACGAATCCGTCTGCGCTTATGCACTGGGCAGATATGCAGGGGCTCCCATCCCTTAGTCGTTTTCCAAATAACGATGCAACTCGATATATGAGCGCAAATATTTGGCATCGATAGCATGAAAAACATGGAGCCGGTCCTGTGGCCGGCAGTCTTGTTTTTCAGCGCCCCAGCGGCGGCGAGGTACGAACGTGTTTTCCCAATCGAAGGCGGCTCAGGTGGCATGGAAGGCCGCGATAGCGGTATTGGCGGGCAGCAGCCTGCTGCTGGCGGCGTGCTCCAGGCAGGCCGATACGGCCCAGGCGGGCGCGGCTGCCGGCCCCGTGGAAGGCGGCACCCTGGTTTACCTGGAGCAGCAGGCCCATACCAACCTCTATCCGCCGGCCGGGGGCTTCTACCCCAATGGCGGCGTGCTCAACCAGATCACCGACAAGCTGACCTACCAGGACCCGAAGACGCTGGAGATCCAGCCCTGGATCGCCGAGTCCTGGACCGTGAATGCCGACGCCACCGAGTACAGCTTCAAGCTGCGGCCCGGCGTCACCTTCTCCGACGGCACGCCGCTGGATGCGGCGGCCGTGGCGCGCAACTTCGACACCTATGGCCTGGGCAACAAGGCGCTCAAGCAGCCCGTGTCCGAGGTGATCAACAACTACGAGCGCAGCGAGGTGGTCGACCCGCTGACGGTGAAGTTCTTCTTCAGAAAGCCTTCGCCGGGCTTCCTGCAGGGCACTTCGGTGATCGGCTCGGGCCTGGTCTCGCCGGCCACGCTGGACCGCCCCTTCGAGGAGCTGGGCGACGCCACGCGCATCATCGGCTCCGGCCCCTTCGTGGTGGCCAGCGAGACGCTGGGCAAGGAGCTGGTGCTCAAGGTGCGCAAGGACTATGCCTGGGGTCCCGCCAAGCTGGCCCACCAGGGCCGCGCGCGGCTGGACGAGGTGAAGTTCATCGTCACGCCCGAGGACAGCGTGCGCATCGGCGCGCTGCTGGCCGGGCAGGCCGGGCTGATCCGCCAGATCCAGGCCTATGACGAAAAGCGCGTCGAGGACCAGAAGTTCAGCATCTACGCCCCGCCCACGCGCGGCGTGAACAACAGCGTGGCCATCCGCCCGGACAACGCCCTGGTGGCCGATCTCAAGGTGCGCCAGGCGCTGCTGCACGGCACCAATGCCAAGGAGATCGTGGATACGCTGTTCTCGCCGCGCTATCCGCAGGCGCGCTCGGTGATTGCCTCCACGGCGGCCGGCTTCGTGGACCTGTCGGCCAAGCTGGCCTATGACGAGGCCAAGGCGAAACAGCTGCTGGACGAGGCCGGCTGGACGCTGGGCGCCAGCGGCCTGCGCCAGAAGGACGGCCGCGATTTCGTGCTGTCCACCTACGAGTCCCTGCCCCAGCCGCAGAACAAGGAGACGCTGCAGCTCGTGGCCCAGCAGTGGGCGCGCATCGGCGTCAAGCTCAACGTGCTCTCGGGCGACGCGGGCAGCCGCGCCGTGGACACGCTGGACCCCGACAAGACCGGCGTGCTGCCCGGCATGGTGGGCCGCGCCGATCCCGACGTGATCAAGAGCAACTACTACCCGACCAACCGCAACGTGCTGCTGCAAAAGGGCGGCGTGAGCCAGAAGGTCAAGTCCTTCGAGGACACCAGGCTCAACGGCCTGTTCGACGCCATCGCGGCCGAGACCGATGCCGCCAGGCGCCTGGCGCTGGCCGGCGAGGTGCAGAACTACCTGATCGACCAGGCCTATGTGATCCCCATCTTCGAGGAACCCCAGGCCTTTGCGGGCGCGGGCTGGGTGCGCGACGTGGGCTTCGAGGCCGTGGGCCGGCCCAGCTTCTACAGCACCTGGCTGGCCAGGCGCTGACCGGAACGCTCCCTGAGGAACCACTCCCATGCCGCGCCGCTATCTGCTCAGCCGCATCGCCCAGGCCGCCCTGGTGCTGTGGGCGGCCTTCACGGTCTCGTTCATCCTGCTGCAGCTGCTGCCGGGCGACGCCGTGCTGATCAAGTTCCTGAACCCCGAGCTGGGCCTGGGCCCGCAGGAGATCGCCGACATCCGCGCCGCGTACGGCTCGGACCAGCCCGTGTGGCAGCAGTACCTGCACACGCTGGGCCAGTTCCTCACGGGCCATTTCGGCTATTCGCTGCAGGCCGGCGTGCCGGTGAGCCAGGGCCTGGCCACCAGCCTGCCGCCCACGCTCAAGCTCGCGGCCCTGGGCTTTGCCGCAGCCGCGCTGCTGGCCGTGGCGCTGGCGGCGGCTGCCAGCCTGGCGCCCTTTGCCTGGCTGCGCAACGCGCTGTATTCGCTGCCTTCGGTCTTTGTCTCGGTGCCCGTGTTCTGGCTGGGGATCATGCTGATCCAGGTGGTGTCGTTCCGCCTGGGCTGGATCGCCGTGATCAATCCCGGCCCCTGGGAAGGACTGGTGCTGCCCACGCTGACCCTGGCCGTGCCGATCTCGGCGCCGCTGGCCCAGGTGCTGCTGCGCAATATCGACGCCGTGCTGGCCCAGCCCTTCGTGGCCGTGGCACGGGCCAAGGGCGCCTCGCGCCGCTGGGTGCTGCTGCGCCATGTGGCACGCAATGCCCTGCTGCCCACGCTGACCATTGCCGGCGTGCTGTTCGGCGAGCTGCTGGCCGGCGCCGTGGTGACGGAGGCCGTGTTCGGCCTCAACGGCCTGGGCACGCTGACCCAGCAGGCCGTGGGCAATCAGGACACGGCCGTGCTCCAGGCCGTGGTGGTCGTCTCGGCCGCCGCCTTCGTACTCATCAACCTCGCCGTGGATCTGCTGTACCCGCTGCTTGATCCGCGCCTGCGCCATTCCGTGGAGAACCGGCCATGAACACTGCCGTCTCAAGCGCTCTTTCCCCGGCCCTGGATGCCCAGGCCGCGCCCGCCACTTCTACTCCCATTCCCACGGCGCTGCCAGCGTCGTCCCTGGCCCCTGCGCCAGCCGCCCCGCGCCGCAGCTTCGCCTTGCCGGCCCGCCTGCAATCCCTGAAACGCCTGCCGCCCACGCTGGCCCTGGCCTGGCTGGTGATTGCCGTGGCCGCGCTGTGGGCGCTGGCGCCCGGCTGGTTTGCCCACCAGAACCCGATCGCGGGCCAGGCCGGCCAGCAGTTGCTGGCGCCCAGCGCCGCGCACTGGCTGGGCACGGACGCGCTGGGGCGCGACCTGTGGGCGCGCGTGGTGCATGGCGCCGTGCATTCGCTGTCGGGCGCCTTCGTGGCCGTGGGCGTGGGCCTGGCCGTGGGCACGCTGATCGGCCTGCTGGCCGGGGCCACGGGCGGGCGCACGGAAGATGCGCTGATGCGCCTGGTCGATGTGCTGCTGGCCGTGCCTTCGCTGCTGCTGTCGCTGACCATCATCATCGTGCTGGGCTTTGGCACCATCAACGCGGCCATTGCCGTGGGCGTGGTCTCGGTGGCCAGCTTCGCGCGCCTGGTGCGCTCGGAGGTGGTGCGCGTGCGCCGCTCCGACTACGTGGAGGCCGCTTTCGGCAGCGGCGGGCGCTTTGCCGCCGTGCTGTGGCGCCATGTGCTGCCCAACTCGCTGACGTCGGTCATCGCCATGGCGGCGCTGCAGTTCGGCTCGGCGATCCTTGCGATTTCCACGCTGGGTTTTCTGGGCTACGGCGCGCCGCCGCCCACGCCCGAATGGGGGCTGCTGATCGCCGAAGGCCGCAACTACATCGCCACCGCCTGGTGGCTGACCACGGCGCCGGGCCTGATCGTGGTGGCCGTGGTGCTGGCGGCCAACCGCATCGCCACGGCCTTCGCACGGAGGCCTGCATGAGCGCCGCCATCGAGGAGCGCATCCACGCCGCACCAGCGGTGGCAACGACCGCCCCCGTGCTCGAAGTGCAGGACCTGGCCGTGGCCTACCGCGATGCCGCAGGCCAGGCGCAGCGCGTGGTGCACGGCGTGTCGTTTTCCGTGGCGCCGGGCGAGGTGGTGGCCCTGGTCGGCGAATCGGGCTCGGGCAAGACCACCACGGCCCAGGCCGTGATCGGCCTTTTGGCCGACAACGGCCACCGCGAGCACGGCAGCATCCGCCTGCAGGGCACCGAGGTCTCTGGCTGGCCGGCCGCACGCTGGAACGCCATCCGCGGCCGCGTGGTCAGCCTGGTGCCGCAGGACCCCACCATGTCGCTGAACCCCGTGCGCACGGTGGGCGACCAGGTGGGCGAGATCCTGCGCATCCACGGCCTGCGCGACCGCACGGCCGTGGAGGCGCGCGTGCTGGAGCTGCTGGCCCGCGTGGGGCTGTCCCAGCCCGCGCTGCGCGCACGCCAGTATCCGCACGAGCTGTCGGGCGGCATGCGCCAGCGCGTGCTGATCGCCATCGCCATCGCGCTGCGGCCCGCCCTCATCATTGCTGACGAGCCCACCAGCGCGCTGGACGTGACTGTGCAGCGGCGCATCCTGGACCTGATCGACGCGCTGCGCCGCGAGACCGGCACGGCCGTGCTGCTGGTCACGCATGACCTGGGCGTGGCGGCCGACCGCTCGCACCGCCTGGTCGTCATGCAGGGCGGCCGCATCCAGGAGCAGGGCCCCACGCTGGAGCTGCTGCGCAATCCGCAAAGCGCCTATACGCGGCGGCTGCTGGCCGATGCGCCTTCGCTGGCGCCCGCGCCGCGCCGCACGCCCAGGCCCGCCACGGCCGATGACTGGGCCATCGAGGTCGAGGACCTGGTGCACGAGTTCGCGGCGCCCGGCCATGCATCGGCCCACGGGCGCGGCATCTTCCGTGCCGTGGACGGCGTGTCGCTGCGCGTGCGCCGGGGCAGCACGCATGCCATCGTGGGCGAGTCGGGCTCGGGCAAGACCACCACCATCCGCGCCATCGTGGGCCTGGGCCGGCCCACGGCGGGCCGCATCCGCATCGAAGGCACCGAGGTCACGGGCCTGCGCGGCGAGGCCCTGCGCCAGCTGCGCCGCCGCGTGCAGCTGGTCTACCAGAACCCGTTCAGTTCTCTGGACCCGCGCCAGAGCGTGTTCGACATCATCGAGGAGCCCCTGCTGAACTTCGACCCGCTGCCGGCCGATGAGCGCCGCCGGCGCGTGCACGACATGCTGGAGCGCGTGGGCCTGCCTGCCGCCGTGCTGCAGCGGCGCCCGCATGCGCTGTCGGGCGGCCAGCGCCAGCGCGTGGCGATTGCGCGCGCCCTGGTGCTGCAGCCGCAGGTGCTGGTGCTGGACGAGGCCGTATCGGCCCTGGACGTGACGGTGCAGGCGCAGATCCTGGCCCTGCTCGCCCAGCTGCAGCAGGACCTGGGGCTGACCTATCTCTTCATCTCGCACGACCTTGCCGTGGTGCGCCAGATTGCCGACACGGTGTCGGTGCTGCGCGCGGGCCGGGTGGTGGACGCGGGCAGCGTGGAGGAAGTGTTCCAGCGCCCCACCAGCGACTACACGCGCGAACTCATGGACGCCATTCCCGGCAAAAGGAGCATTGATTTTGTCCCTCACCCCGCCTGATACCAACCGTGGCCACGGCTCCCGCAGCGGCCCGCGCCTGGGCTTTTTCAGCCGCCTGCTCGACGATGCGCCGGCCGGCGAGCGCTACCGCCTGGTGGCCGAGCAGATCGCCCATGCCGAGGCCCAGGGCTTCGACTCGGCCTGGGTGGCCCAGCACCATTTCCATGAAAGCGAGGGCGGCCTGCCCTCGCCCTTCGTCTTTCTGGCCCATGTGGCGGCGCGCACGCGGCGCATCCGCATCGGAACGGGCGTGATCACGCTGCCACTGGAAAACGCGCTGCGCGTCGCAGAGGACGCGGCCGTGCTGGACCTGCTGACCGGCGGCCGCCTGGAGGTGGGCCTGGGCACGGGCGGCACGGCCGAATCCTTCGAGGCCTTTGGCGTGCAGGGCGCCGAGCGCGGCGCCGTCTTCGCACGCAACTTCGGCGTGCTGCAGGACGCCTGGGCCGGGCGCGCGCTGGCCGGCGGCGTGCGCCTGTACCCGGCCGCGCCGCAGCTGCTGGAGCGCGTCTGGCAGGCCACGTTCTCGGCCGAGGGCGGCGCGCGGGCCGGGGCCAACGGCGACGGCCTGATGCTGTCGCGCACCCAGCCACGGCCCGAAGGTGCGCCGCAGGCCACGCTGTCCGAGATCCAGAACCCCATCATCGACGCCTACCTCGCCCGCCTGCCCGCAGGGCGGGCGCCGCGCATCCTGGGCTCACGCACGCTGTTCGTGGCCGACCGCCGAGACGAGGCGCTGCGCTGGGCCGAGGCCGGCCTGCGCCGCGTGGCCCTGCGCCATGCGGCCCAGCCCTCGCAGTGGGCGGCCCGTGTCGATCCGCAGGCGCCGCTGGCCGATCTCATCGCCGCCTACGACGTGCATGTGGGCACGCCCGACGAGGTCATCGCATCGCTGCGCGCCGACACGGCGCTGGCGCGCGTGAGCGACATCGTCTTCCAGGTGCATTCCATCGACCCGCCGCACGACGCCATCCTGCGCTCCATCGAACTGACGGCCGCCCATGTGGCACCGGCCCTGGGCTGGCGCCGTGCCGATGAGTCCACATCCACGTCCACCCCAGCGCCCTCTTCCCTCCCCGCAGTCCGGGCCGCACTGCTGCAAGCCGCATGACCATGAACACCACCGCAACGCCCCGCTTTCCCGGCGACGTGATCGACCACCTCGCCGACATCACACCCGGCAGCGCCCTGGACCGCGTGCGCCGCCACCGCTCCGAGGCACGCACGCAGGCCCAGCAAAGCTTTGCCGCCCTGTTCACGCCCGCCGAGCCCGTGCCCGGCACGGTCTCGCTGCGCGAGCGGCTGGCCCTGGCCGCCTTCACGGCCGGGCTGCATGGCGAGCCGCGCAGCGCCGTCTTCTATACACGCGCGCTGGCCACCGAGGATGCGGAACTGGCCGCCGTGGTGGCGTCCGAAGTGGTGCGTGGCCGCGCCCAGAGCCTGCAGGCCGGCAGCGGCCCGCACGGCCCCTACGGCCCCTACGGCAGCTACCCGGCAGGCCCGCTGAGCCGCGAGGACCAGCCCGGCCCCGCCTATGCCGTGGACCCGGCCCACGCCGCACTGCTGGGCCCGCGCCTGGCCGCGGCGCTGGCCCATGCCCACCTGCTGGCCTACCACCCGCGCGACGCCAGCGCCGGGGCCCTGCAGGCGCTGCAACAGGCGGGCTGGAGCGAGACGGACATCGTCATCCTGTCCCAGCTGGCGTCCTTCCTGTCCTTCCAGATCCGCGTGGTGGCGGGGTTGCGCGTGCTGGCTGCACGCCCCGCGCCCCAGGCAGCCCATCAACCCACCACCCTGCAAGCCCAGCCATGACCTCAACGAACTCCGCCGCTCCCCAGGTCTTCACCCAGGAACAGCTCGACTGGCTGCCATGGATTGAGCCGCTGGAAGAAAGCGAGCTGACCGAGCGCCACCAAGCAGGCCTGGTCGATGCCTCACGCGCGCAGTCGCCCTACTTCCGCCTGCTGGCGCGGGACCCCGACACGCTGGGCGCGCGCACGCGCACCGACAAGGACATCTTCTACAACCCCGACGCCGGCCTGCCGCGTGCCGAGCGCGAGCTGGCCGCTCCGGCCACCTCGCGCGCCAATGGCTGCATCTACTGCGCCTCGGTCCATGCGCGCTTTGCCACGCACTTCTCGCGCCGGGGCGGCGACGTGCAGCGCCTGCTCGACGAAGGCCCGGGCACGGACCTGGGGCCGCGCTGGAACGCCATCGTCACGGCGGCCGTGGCGCTGACCCAGACGCCGCCTGCGCTGGAGCCCGCCCACATCGATGCGCTGCGCACCGCAGGCCTGGACGATGCCGCCATCTCCGATGTGCTGCACGGCACGGCCTTCTTCAACTGGGCCAACCGGCTCATGCTGTCGCTGGGCGAGCCACGGACCACGGCTTGAGGGCGCCCGCCCTCACCACAGGCCCAGCAGCTTCCACCAGACACTGCCGACCACGGCAAAGATCAGCAGCTCGATCACGCACATGGCCGCACCCACACGCCACCAGTTGCCCAGCGTGACGTAGCCGCTGCCGAAGATGATGGGCGAGGTGCCGGTGGCGTAGTGGGTCAGCGTCATCATGATGGCCGAGCCGGCCGTCATCATCAGCATGAAGGGCACGACATAGTCGGCCGGAATCAGCTGCGCACCCACGGTCAGGAAGGCCAGCATCATCGCGCTGATGTGGGCCGTGGTGCTGGCGAACAGGTAGTGCGAGAACACGAACACGCCCACCAGGATGGCCGCCACCGGCAGCCAGTCCAGGCCGCTGGCGACGATGGCGTTCTTCATGCCCACGGCAAACCAGGACACCACGCCGAGCTTGTTGAGCTGCTCGGCCAGCATGACCAGGGCGCCGAACCAGACCAGCGTGTCCCATGCGCTTTTCTCGGACAGCACGTCATCCCAGTCGATGGTGCCCGTGATGATCAACACGAACAGGCCCAGGAAGGCGACCACGGTGGGGTCCAGCACGAAGGCCGGGCCGAACAGCATCTGCGGCACGTTGGCCCACAGCAGCAGCATCAGGCCGAAGGTGCCCAGCATCACGCGCTCCTTGCCCGACAGCGGCCCCATGCGCGCCATCTCGCTGCGCGCGTACTCCACGGCATTGGGCGTGGCCTTGAGCTCGGGCGGCGACAGCAGGTAGATCACCAGCGGCATCAGCAGCAGGCACAGCAGGCCCGGCAGCAGCATGTACAGCGCCCAGGTGGTCCAGCTCAGGTGCAGGGCCTGGCCCGTGGCCTTGGCCACGAAATCCACCACCAGCGGGTTGGGCGCGGTGGCGGTCAGGAACATGGCCGAGGTGATGGGATTGGCGTGGTAGTTGACCAGGGCCAGATAGGTGCCCACCTTGCCCTGCGTACCCTTGGCCGGGTCCGACTCGAAGGCATTGGCGATGGACTTCATGATCGGGTGCACGATGCCGCCGCCGCGCGCCGTGTTGCTGGGGGTGAACGGTGCCAGCACCAGCTCGCAGATCGCCAGGCCGTAGCCGATGCCGATGGTGCGCTTGCCCAGCAGGGCGATGAACATCAGGCCGATGCGGCTGCCCAGCCCCGTCTTCTTGAGGCCGCGCGAGATCAGGATGGCCACCACGATCAGCCAGATCAGCGGGCTGGAAAAGCTGCTCAGCGCATCGGTGATGGCACCCTTGGACGAGCCGGAGGTGACCTGGGACAGCGAGACGATGACGATGGCCATCAAGGCCATCACGCCGATGGGCATGACCTTGAGGATGATGGCCACGATGGTGGTCAGGAAAATGGCGACCAGCTGCCAGCCCTTGGGCGTCAGCCCCTCGGGCACGGGCATCAGCAGCAGGCCGAACAGCACGGCGGTGGCAATCAGTGCCGGCACCAGCCGGAACGGCACGGCCGCCTTGAAATAGCGGAACAGCGAGGCGATCTTCTCGAGCATGTGGATCCTTTGCGTTGCCGGAGCGGCGCCGAGAGAGCATGGCCTGCCGGGAGCAAAAGCCCACCAGCCTGCACGGGCACTGGCGGCCGCGCCGCATGACTGACATCATGATGCAGTGCAGCATGAGCCCGGCTTCCAGCGGGCGCCTGCGCCACCGAAGTTTGACAGGCATCAAGGCCGGGCCAGTAAACCTGGCGACCCAGGCCACCGAGCCCCGCTCACATGACAGCATCCCCAGACCGGGTGCCTTTCGCCCCGGTGTACCCATGCAGTGAAAAAAGGAGAAAAGCCGACATGCCAGCCAACCGATTCTTGCCCGAGGAATGGGAATGCCGGCTCCAGGAAATCGACCTGGAGATCGCCCGCCACGCCGTCATCTGCAAGATCCCGCTGCTGCAGGCCGGTGTGGTGGAGCGCGTGCTGGCCAATGACGCCAGCGTCTGCGGCGCCGAGCACGAGGCCGCATTCAAGACCCTGCGCGGCCTTCTGTACATGCACTACACCGAGCTGCTGCACATCAGCGAAGTGCTCAGCCCCGAGGTCGCCCAGGAAATCGCCCACCGCGTGCGCCTGCGGCTGGGCCAGCGCATCGGCAACCAGCTGGGCGGCTGATGCCGGGCTGTCCGCCTGGCCTTTGCCCTGGCGCGAGGGCATGAAAAAAGGGCTACGACAGTGTCGTAGCCCTTTTCAATTTGGTTGCGCGAGAAGGATTTGAACCTCCGACCTTTGGGTTATGAGCCCAACGAGCTACCAGACTGCTCCATCGCGCGGTAGTCCAAAATTATAGCAGATTATTCAGCTGCCTTGGCTTCGGCGGCGCCTTCTTCAGCGCGCTCGACCAGTTCCACGAAGGCCATGGGGGCGTTGTCGCCCACGCGGAAGCCCATCTTCAGGATACGGGTGTAGCCACCAGGACGCTTTGCGAAGCGGGGGCCCAGCTCGTTGAAGAGCTTGGTCACGCTGTCGCGGTCGCGCAGGCGGTCGAATGCCAGACGGCGGTTGGCAACGGTGTCGACCTTGGCCAGGGTGATCATGGGCTCGATCACGCGGCGCAGTTCCTTGGCCTTGGGAACGGTGGTCTTGATGGCTTCGTGCTCGATGAGCGAATTCATCATGTTCTTCAGCATCGCCAGGCGGTGCGAAGAGGTGCGATTGAGTTTGCGGAGGCCGTGACCGTGACGCATGGTGCTTTATTCCTAAAATATGTAATTAGGGCTTGCGCAAACAAGGATGCAAGCCTGGAACCGTTACCGGATCTGCAGCTTGCCTCAACCGAATTTGCGCAAGTTGTTGATTAATTCGTGCAGCCGTATCAGGTACTGCCCGAGGCACTGAGGCTCTCCAAAAAGGAGAGCCCGCAATTATAGTGCTTAGCGCTTTTCCAGGCCAGCAGGCGGCCAGTTCTCAAGCTTCATGCCCAGCGTCAGACCGCGGGAAGCCAGGACTTCCTTGATCTCGTTGAGCGACTTGCGACCCAGGTTGGGGGTCTTGAGCAGCTCGTTTTCGGTACGCTGGATCAGGTCGCCGATGTAGTAGATGTTCTCTGCCTTGAGGCAGTTGGCCGAACGCACGGTGAGTTCCAGCTCGTCCACGGGACGCAGCAAGATGGGATCAAAGGCGGTTGCGGCACCACGGCCACCGGCCGGAGCATCGAAGACGCTGGCGATATCGCCGCCGTCCAGCTGAGCGAACACGGCGAGCTGTTCCACCAGGATCTTGGCGGATGCGCGCACGGCGTCCTCGGCAGTGATCGCACCATTGGTTTCGATCTCCACCACCAGCTTGTCGAGGTCGGTGCGTTGTTCAACGCGGGCCGATTCGACGGCGTAGCTCACGCGCTTGACGGGCGAGAACGAAGCGTCCAGCACAATGCGGCCGATCGACTTCGTGGACTCGTCGCCATAGCGGCGCACGTTGCCGGGCACATAGCCGCGGCCCTTCTCCACCTTGATCTGCATGTCCAGCTTGCCGCCTTGCGACAGGTTGGCGATGACATGATCAGGGTTGATGATTTCCACGTCGTGGGGCGTCTGGATGTCGCGCGCCGTCACGACGCCTTCGCCATCCTTGCGCAGCGAGAGCGTGACCTCATCGCGGTTGTGCAGCTTGAACACCACACCCTTGAGGTTCAGCAGGATGTTGACCACATCTTCCTGGACACCGTCGATGGACGAGTACTCGTGCAACACACCAGCAATCGTCACTTCCGTCGCTGCGTAACCCACCATGGACGAGAGCAGGACACGGCGCAGGGCGTTGCCCAGCGTATGGCCGTAGCCACGCTCAAACGGCTCCAGAACAACTTTGGCGCGATTGTGGCCAAGCTGCTCGACATTGATCGTCTTGGGCTTCAGCAAATTGGTTTGCATGCAGACTTCCTCTCAATACCCCCGGCTCGTTACACCGGTAAGGCTGGTGAAGCACCCCAGCGCGATGCCTCGCGGCTGGGGGACGGTTTTACAGAAATGTCGCTGCGCGGAATTAACGCGAGTACAACTCAACGATCAGGGATTCGTTGATGTCTGCACCGAACTCGTCGCGGTCAGGCGACTTCTTGAACGTGCCTTCAGCCTTGTCGGCAGACACTTCCACCCATGCGGGGAAACCGACTTGACCAGCCAGTTGCAGGGCTTCGACGATACGAGCCTGCTTCTTGGACTTTTCACGCACGGCGACCACGTCACCCACCTTCACCATGTAGGAAGGGATGTTGACGGATTGGCCGTTGACCGTGATGGCCTTGTGCGACACCAGCTGACGCGCTTCCGAGCGGGTCGAGCCGAAGCCCATGCGGTACACCACGTTGTCCAGACGCGACTCCAGCAGCGACAGCAGATTGGCACCGGTGTTGCCCTTCTTCTTGTCAGCGGCTTCGAAGTAGCGGCGGAATTGCTTTTCCAGCACGCCGTACATGCGCTTGACCTTCTGCTTTTCACGCAGCTGCAGGCCGAAGTCGGAAGTACGCTGACCGGAAGTGCGGCCGTGCTGGCCGGGCTTGGTGTCGAACTTGGACTTGTCGGCGATCGAGCGACGTGCGCTCTTCAGGAACAGGTCAGTGCCTTCACGGCGGGAGAGTTTGGCCTTGGGGCCGATATAGCGTGCCACTTGATTTCCTTTGTGTCATCTGCCGTGCACAAGCACGGGAGCCGCCCGCGATGTTACACATCTGGGCGGCGGTGGGCTTGGTGAAAAAGCTTAGATACGACGGCGCTTTTGAGGGCGGCAGCCGTTGTGGGGAACCGGCGTCACGTCCGCGATGGAAGTGATGCGGATGCCCAGGGCGCCCAGGGCGCGAACCGAGGATTCACGGCCAGGACCCGGACCCTTGATTTCGACGTCCAGGTTCTTGATGCCCTGTTCGATGGCAGCACGACCAGCCACTTCCGAAGCCACCTGGGCAGCGAAGGGAGTCGACTTGCGCGAACCCTTGAAGCCCTGGCCACCCGACGAGGCCCACGACAAAGCGTTGCCTTGGCGGTCGGTGATGGTGATGATCGTGTTGTTGAACGAAGCGTGCACGTGGGCAATGCCGTCCGAAATGTTCTTACGGACTTTCTTGCGAACGCGCTGTGCAGCGTTGTTTGCGGGAGACTTAGCCATAGTGATCTTTCAATCTCTTTATTTCTTCAAAGCCGCGGCACCCTTGCGCGGACCCTTGCGGGTACGTGCATTCGTGCGGGTACGTTGACCACGCATGGGCAGGCCACGACGATGACGGAAACCGCGATAGCAACCGATGTCCATCAAACGCTTGATGTTCATCGTTGTTTCGCGACGCAGATCACCTTCCAGAGTCAGGGAAGTCAGCTGATCACGGATCTTTTCCAGATCACCGTCAGTCAGTTCCTTGATTTTCTTGGAATATGCGATGCCAGCGGCTTCGCAGATCTTGCGTGCAGTGGTGCGACCGATCCCATAGATAGCGGTCAGGCCGATTTCAGCGTGCTGATGCGGCGGGATGTTAATGCCAGCGATACGTGCCATTATTCGTCCTCAAACTTTCCTATCAACCCTGGCGCTGCTTGTGGCGCTGGTCCGTGCAGATCACTCGCACCACACCTTTGCGGCGGATGATCTTGCAGTTACGGCAGATTTTTTTGACCGAAGCCGAAACTCTCATTTCATTCTCCTAAAACTCTACATCCGTTACGGCCTATCGACCGGGAAACATGCCCGCGATGGATAGATCGAGTGGGCGTCTACTAACTCTTACTGGACCCGCCGGCACCGCCGGCCAGGCCCATCACTTAGTTCAATTGCCAAGTGTCGCTTTGAAGTTCGCCTTTTTGAGGAGCGATTCGTACTGTTGCGACATCATGTAGTTCTGCACCTGGGCCATGAAGTCCATGGTCACCACCACAATAATCAGCAGTGATGTGCCACCGAAGTAGAACGGAACGTTGTACTTCAGGATCAGGAACTCGGGCAACAAGCACACGAATGTGATGTACACCGCGCCAGCCAGGGTCAGGCGAACCAGGATCTTGTCAATGTAGCGGGCCGTCTGGTCACCGGGACGGATCCCGGGGATGAAGGCACCACTCTTCTTCAGGTTGTCGGCGGTTTCCCGGCTGTTGAACACCAGGGCCGTGTAGAAGAAGCAGAAGAAGATGATGGCAGTGGCGTAGAGCATCACATAGATCGGCTGACCGGGGGTCAGCGTGCTAGCAATGTCCTTCAGCCAGCGCATGGATTCCCCTGCACTGAACCAGTTCACAACGGTCGCCGGCAGCAAGATGATCGAGGAAGCGAAGATGGGAGGAATGACCCCCGCCATGTTCAGCTTCAGCGGCAAGTGCGAAGACTGGCCACCATACACCTTGTTACCCACCTGACGACGCGCATAGTTCACCAGGATCTTGCGTTGTCCCCGCTCGACAAACACGACGAAGTACGTCACGGCTGCCACCACGAGAACGATGAAGATCGCGGCCAGGATGCTCATGGCACCGGTGCGCACCAGCTCCAGCAGACCACCGATGGAGCTCGGCAGACCTGCGGCGATACCTCCAAAGATGAGGATCGAGATGCCGTTGCCCAGACCACGTTCCGTGATCTGTTCACCGAGCCACATCAGGAACATGGTGCCGGCCGTCAGGCTGACCACCGCCGTGAGGCGGAAGCCGAAGCCAGGGCTCAGAACCAGACCTGCGGAGCTTTCCAGAGCCACGGCAATTCCCAGGGACTGAAAAATCGCCAGGCCCAATGTGCCGTAGCGGGTGTACTGGGTGATCTTGCGACGACCCGATTCACCTTCCTTTTTCAGCTGCTCGAATGTAGGGACCACGTAGGTCATGAGCTGCATGATGATCGATGCCGAGATGTACGGCATGATCCCCAGTGCGAACACCGTGAAGCGCGAGAGCGCCCCACCCGAGAACATGTTGAACAGATTGAGAATGCCGCCCTGCTGGCCATTGAACAGCTGCTGCAGCTGCGCTGGATCGATGCCCGGCACGGGGATATGAGCCCCGATCCGGTAAACGACCAGCGCGAGCAACAGAAAAACCAGACGGCGGCGAAGATCGCCGAATTTTCCGGTTTTTGCAATTTGAGCTGCGCTAGTAGCCACGGATGTCTTCTTTCAGATCATTAATCAGGCGATGCTGCCACCGGCAGCTTCGATGGCAGCCTTGGCGCCGGCGGTAGCGCCGATGCCGTTGAGCTTGACAGCCTTGCTGATTTCACCGCTCTTGATGATCTTGACCACCTTTGCGATTTCACCAACCAGACCGGCTTGCTTCAGAGCTGCCAGATCGACTTCGGCCAGGCCCAGCTGTTCCAGAGCGGACAGAGTCACTTCTGCATTGAACTTCAGCAGATGCGACTTGAAGCCACGCTTGGGCAGACGGCGCTGCAGAGGCATTTGACCGCCTTCGAAGCCCACCTTGTGGTAGCCACCCGAACGCGACTTCTGACCCTTGTGACCACGGCCGGCAGTCTTGCCCAGGCCGGAGCCGATGCCGCGACCGACACGGCGCTTGGCGTGCTTGGAGCCCTCTGCAGGCTTGATGCTATTGAGTTCCATCATCAATCCTTTCAGAGAACTTTGACCAGGTAGCTGATCTTGTTGATCATGCCGCGCACGGCAGGCGTGTCCTGCAGTTCGCTGATGCTGTTCAGCTTGCGCAGGCCCAGGCCACGGACGGTGGCGCGGTGCGATTCCTTGGTGCCAATGGGGCTGCGCACCAGTTGCACCTTCACGGTTTGTTGCGTTGTCATGTGATTGACTCCGATCAGGCGGTGAAGATGTCTTCAACCGACTTGCCGCGCTTGGCTGCCACTTCCGAAGGGGTCGTGGAGTGCTTCAGAGCGTCAAAAGTCGCGCGGACCATGTTGTAGGGATTCGACGAACCATGGCTCTTGGCCACGATGTCGGTGATGCCCAGCACTTCGAAAACGGCGCGCATCGGGCCGCCGGCGATGATGCCGGTACCCTTGGGAGCGGGGTTCAGCATCACGGATGCTGCGCCATGCTGACCCATCACGGTGTGATGGATCGTGCCGTGCTTCAAAGACACCTTGATCATGTTGCGACGGGATTCTTCCATCGCCTTTTGCACGGCTGCAGGCACTTCCTTCGACTTGCCCTTGCCCATGCCAACGCGGCCATCACCATCGCCAACCACGGTCAGTGCAGCGAAGCCGAGGATACGACCGCCCTTCACAACCTTGGTGACGCGGTTCACCGCGATCATTTTTTCGCGCAGACCGTCGTCACGACCTTCGTCTTGCACCTTGGGAGAAAACTTTGCCATTTCTATCCGCTCCGCTTAGAACTGCAGGCCGGCTTCACGAGCGGCTTCTGCCAAAGCCTTCACGCGGCCGTGGTATGCGAAACCAGCGCGATCGAAAGCCACTTTCTCCACGCCGGCAGCCTTCGCCTTCTCGGCAATGCGCTTGCCAATCAGCGTAGCGGCAGCCACGTTGCCACCCTTGCCGATGGCGCCCAGTTGGGTGCGCACTTCGGCTTCGGCGGTGGAGGCCGAAGCCAGCACCTTGGTGCCGTCTTCCGACACCACGCTTGCGTAGATGTGGAGGTTCGTACGGTTCACGCTCAGACGTGCCACGCCTTGCTGTGCAATGCGGATGCGGGTCTGGCGGGCACGACGGAGACGCTGCTCTTTCTTGGTCAACATAATGCAGCTCCTTACTTCTTCTTGGTCTCTTTGATCACGACCTTCTCATCCGAGTAACGGATGCCCTTGCCCTTGTAGGGCTCGGGAGGACGAACGGCACGGATCTCAGCAGCCATTTGGCCAACGGCCTGGCGGTCAGCACCCTTGACCAAGATTTCGGTCGGTGTGGGGGTGGTGACAGTGATGCCGGCCGGCATTTCGAAGTTCACCGGGTGCGAAAAGCCGATCGCCAGGTTCAGCTTGGAGCCCGAGGCCGAAGCCTTGAAACCCACGCCAACCAGCGACAGCTTCTTCTCGAAGCCCTTGCTCACGCCCACCACCATGTTGTTCACCAGCTGACGCATGGTGCCGCTCATGGCGTTGGCTTCGCGCGAGTCATTGACGGGCTCGAAAGACAGCTTGCCTTCGTTGTTGGAGATCTTCACCAGAGCGTTCTGGGCTTGCGACAGCGCGCCGCCGGTGCCCTTCACATTGATCTGGTCGTCTTTGATGGACACATCCACGCCTGCGGGGATGGCCACGGGAGTCTTTGCTACGCGAGACATTTCAGTATTTCTCCTTAATGTCCGTTAGGCCACGTAGCACAGCACTTCGCCGCCCACGCCAGTGGCGCGTGCCTTGCGATCCGTCATCACGCCCTTGGGAGTGGTGACGATGGCAACGCCCATGCCGTTCATGACCTGGGGGATTGCGTCACGGCCCTTGTACACGCGCAGGCCGGGACGGCTCACGCGCTCGATGCGCTCGATCACCGGACGGCCGGCGTAGTACTTCAGGGTAATTTCGAGTTCGGACTTGCCAGCGTCGGTCTTCACTTGGAAGCCGTCGATGTAGCCTTCATCCTTCAGCACCTGGGCGATGGCAACCTTGACCTTGGAGGAAGGAGCCGTCACGGTGGTCTTGGAGACCATTTGTGCATTGCGGATGCGGGTCAGCAAGTCAGCGATGGGATCACTCATGCTCATGTTTAATCTCTCCTGCTTGCTTACCAGCTGGCCTTGGTGACACCGGGGATGTCGCCAGCGAAGGCCAGTTCACGGATCTTGGCGCGGCCCAGACCGAATTGACGGAAGGTGCCACGGGGACGACCCGTGATCTCGCAGCGGTTGCGCTGGCGAGTGGGGTTCGCGTTACGGGGCAGCTTCTGCAGGCCCAGGCGAGCGGCGTCGCGCTCTTCGTCGCTGCGCTTTGCGTCAGCGGCGATTGCCTTCAGTTCTGCGTATTTGGCAGCGTACTTGGCTGCCAGCTTTTCGCGCTTGAGTTCGCGCTGGATCAATGCAACTTTAGCCATGCGCCACCTCAGTTCTTGAAGGGGAAACGGAAAGCGGCGAGCAGTGCCTTGCACTCATCGTCGGTCCGAGCTGTCGTCGTGATGCTGATGTTCAGACCACGCAGAGCGTCCACCTTGTCGTACTCGATTTCGGGGAAGATGATCTGTTCCTTGACGCCGACGTTGTAGTTGCCGCGACCGTCGAAAGAACGGCCGGAGATACCACGGAAGTCACGCACGCGGGGCAGAGCCACGGTGACGAAACGGTCCAGGAATTCATACATCTGAACGCCACGCAGGGTCACCATGCAGCCAATGGCCTGGCCTTCACGGATCTTGAAGCCGGCGATAGCCTTCTTGGCCTTGGTCACCACGGGCTTCTGACCAGCAATCTTGGTCAGGTCAGCCACGGCGTTGTCCATCACCTTCTTGTCGGCCACGGCTTCGCTCACACCCATGTTCAGGGTGATCTTGGTCAGACGGGGCACTTCCATGGAGGAGGTGTAGCCGAACTTTTCCTTGAGTTCAGCCGCGATCTTTTCGCGATACAGTTTTTGCAGTCGTGCCATGTGTTACCCCTTAGGCCGCCTTGATTTCGGCGCCGCTGGACTTGAACACGCGAACGCGTGTGCCGTCGGCCTGCACCTTGATGCCCACGCGATCAGCCTTGCCGGTCGCTGCATTGAAGATGGCCACGTTGGATTGGTGGATAGGCATGGCCTTTTCCACGATACCGCCGGTGGTGCCCTTCATGGGGTTCGGCTTGACGTGCTTCTTCACCATGTTGATGCCATCGATCAACAGGTGGGAGTCGTCCTTGCGTGCCGAGACCACGCCTTGCTTGCCCTTGTCACGGCCGGTCAGCACGATGATTTGGTCGCCCTTGCGAATCTTGTTCATGGTGCTTCCTTTAGAGAACTTCAGGTGCCAGGGACACGATCTTCATGAACTTTTCGTTGCGCAGTTCACGAGTCACGGGGCCAAAGATGCGGGTGCCGATAGGCTCCAGCTTGGCGTTCAGCAGAACGGCGGCGTTGCCGTCGAACTTGACGAGCGAGCCATCAGCACGGCGAATACCCTTCGCCGTACGCACCACGACCGCGCTGTAGACCTCGCCTTTTTTGACGCGTCCACGCGGTGCAGCTTCCTTGATGGTCACCTTGATGATGTCACCAACACTCGCATAGCGACGATGAGAACCGCCCAGCACTTTGATGCACTGAACAGACTTCGCGCCGGTGTTGTCGGCAACCTCTAACCGAGATTCTGTTTGGATCATTTCAATATTCCCAACTTGCTCCAGCAAACACTCGACAGCCCCAGAGTCTTCTCAAGGGCCGCGAGCAGCCAGTCAGTCTTGGGCCCGTCGTCCACGCCGAAAACCATTTCTCGGCGCTTCCACTGGGCAGATAACTTCACGATTTTCACGTGAAGCATGGGATTGTCCCAGAAATTCCTTTGCGCGTCAAACCCTTAGCTGCCTTTTCCACCCCTGGCCGGCAGCGTTGCGCAACCCCCACAAGAGCGCTATCAACCCAGGAGCAAGCTGGGCCTGCCGATGGCCGCACACCATCGGAAACGCCCATAAAAAAGCCGAGCCTGGCGGGCTCGGCAAAGGGTGGCAGACTCAACGCAATCGTCTGCTGCGGGCTGACCGCGCGTGCAACGGCGGCGCAGACATCGCAGCGGCTTGGGGCCACCGCGTTGGGCTCGGGCACGGCCCTTGCCCTGCGGAAAACGGACTTTCAAGCGCTTTCTTCATCATTTCCCCCTCCCTCGTCAGCCTTGTGCTGGCTGCTGTTCGCTGGCACCGCTACGAGATGCCATGAGCAGCATTTTGATTCATAAAAACAATCATAGATATATATCCATAAATTTTGACAATCTTTCCCTGGCTTGTATCTGCCTCCAAAAGCAAAACGCCCTGCAGTGCAGGGCGTTTTGCTTGAGAGGGACTTCAGCCGCAATCAGGCCGGCAGGTACTGGGCCGCCAGCGGCATGAAGTCCGCCAGGCCGGCGTCCTGCCCCAGCTCCTCCTGAAGGATGGCTGCCACGCGCGGCGCCACCTCGGCGGCCTTGCGCGCATCGAGGAACAGCAGGCGGCTGCGGCGCGCCAGCACGTCTTCCACGGTGCGCGCGTATTCGAAGCGCGCGGCAAAGCGCACCATGGCTTCGTTCAGGCCATCTGCCAGCCATTCGTCGTTGCCCGGCAACGCCTCCACCGCCGGGGCTTCCGTGCCATAGGAGTGCAGGCCCTGGACCTGGTTCATGCGGTGGTGCACGGCGGATTCGGCCGGGGCGCCGGCCAGCGGCAGGCGGGCCGTGACGCCACCCGGGCGGTGTGGCAGGCGGCCGATGGCAAAGCACTCGGAGAGCACGTCTTCGGCCATGGCGCGGTAGGTGGTCCATTTGCCGCCCGTGACGGTGACCAGGCCGGTGCGGCTGGACATGACCGTGTGCTCGCGACTGATCTTCTTGGTGTTTTCGCCGTCGTCGTCCTGGGGCTTGACCAGCGGGCGCAGGCCGACCCACATGCTGCGCACGTCGGCCAGCGTGGGCTGGCGCGTGAGGTAGCGTCCGGCCTCGGTGAGGATGAAGTCCAGCTCCTCGGGGAACGGCAGGGGCTCGCGTGCCAGGTCGTTGCGCGGGGTGTCGGTGGTGCCCAGGATGACCTTGCCCAGCCAGGGCACGGCAAAGAGCACGCGGCCATCGGCCGTCTTGGGCACGAGCAGGGCGTGGTCGCTGGGCAGGAAGTCGCGGTCCACCACCACGTGCACGCCCTGGCTGGGCGCGACCATGGGCTTGACGGGACGGCCCTGGGCCTCGGCGTCCTGCTGGCGGAACAGGTCCACCCAGGGGCCGGTGGCGTTGACCACGCACTTGGCGCGCAGCGTGAAGCGCCGGCCCGATTCCGTGTCTTCGCAGACCAGGCCGGCGACCTTGCCGCCTTCGTGCAGCAGTTCAAGCGCGGGGCAGTAGTTGACCAGCAGCGCGCCCTTGGCAGCGGCCGTGCGGGCCAGCGCCAGCGCCAGGCGGGCATCGTCGAACTGGCCGTCCCAGTATTTGACGCCGCCCTTGAGGCCTTGCTGGCGCACGGTGGGCAAACACTTGACGGTGCTGGAGCGCGAGAGGAATTCGGTGGCGCCCAGGCCTGCCTTGCCGGCCAGCGCGTCATACATCTTGAGGCCGATGCCATAGAACGGCGTGTCCAGCAGCTTGTAGGACGGCATGACAAAGGCCAGCGGCTGCGCCAGGTGGGGCGCGTTGTGCAGCAGCGTGGTGCGCTCGTGCAGCGCTTCGCGCACCAGGGCGATGTTGCCCTGGGCCAGGTAACGCACGCCACCATGGACCAGCTTGGTTGCACGCGAGGACGTGCCCTTGGCGAAGTCATGCGACTCCACCAGCACGACCTTGAACCCGCGCGCCGCCGCGTCCAGGGCCACGCCCAGGCCGGTGGCACCGCCGCCGATGATGGCCAGATCGTAGGTTTCAGGCTGGGCCAGGCGTTCCAGCAGGGCGGCGCGGCCGGTGGGCAGAGGGGAAGCAGCGAGGGACATGGATCTTCGACGAAGGAATGTGGGGCAAGTTAACAGGGCGCCATGTAGCCGCCATGTCAGCACCCGGGACGCCACGCCTGCGCCCAATGCGAAGGGGACGGAATCGGGTTTTCCGCTATTTTCGCTCGTTTTTGTATTTTTTTCTTCGCTATCTTTCGTTTTGTGTTTTTGACGACCCAGGACGCCCAACGATGGACTGTGATGCCAGCGCAGGGTATTGCGCCCAAAACCGGCGCGGCCCAACTCAGGGACGCCGAGCAAGAGCCGCCTCGCGGCGAGGGCGTCGTCCCCCTCCCGCGAAGCGAGAGAGGGGGAAGGCGCGTCAGCGCCTCAGGGGGTGCTTTTACCGAACTTTTCCGTTTTTCCAGGCATTGAGCAGCGTGTCATACGCAATCGTCTCGCCCTTGGGCTTTTCATTGGCCAGCTTCTTCCACGGCGCCTGCTTGTCGCTGAGCCACTTGGCCGGGTCACCCTTGGGGTTGAGCTTGGGCGCGCAGTGCGCCATGCCGGCACGCTGCAGGCGGGACATGACCTGGTCCATTTCCTCGGCCAGGTTGTCCATGGCGCCCTGGGGCGTCTTCTCGCCGGTGACGGCCTGGGCCACGTTCTTCCACCACAGCTGGGCCAGCTTGGGGTAGTCGGGCACGTTGTTGCCGGTGGGCGTCCAGGCCACGCGGGCGGGGCTGCGGTAGAACTCGACAAGGCCGCCGAGCTTGGGCGCCATGTCGGTCATGGCCTTGGAGCGGATGTCGCTTTCGCGGATGGGCGTCAGGCCGACGATGGTCTTCTTGAGGCTGGTGGTCTTGGCGGTGACGAACTGCGCGTAGAGCCAGGCAGCGGCCGTGCGGTTGGCGTCATGGTCCTTGAAGAAGGTCCAGCTGCCCACGTCCTGGTAGCCGTTTTGCATGCCGTCCTTCCAGTACGGGCCGTTGGGGCCGGGCGCCATGCGCCATTTGGGCGTGCCGTCGGCATTGACCACGGGCAGGCCGGGCTTGGTCATGTCGGCCGTGAAGGCGGTGTACCAGAAGATCTGCTGCGCGATATGGCCCTGGGCCGGCACGGGGCCGGACTCGCCGAAGGTCATGCCCATGGCTTCCTTGGGCGCGTATTTCTTCATCCAGTCCACGTACTTGGTGAGCGCGAACACGGCGGCCGGCGAGTTGGTGGCGCCCCCGCGCGAGACCGATGCGCCCACGGGCGTGCACTTGTCGTCGGCCACGCGGATGCCCCATTCATCGACGGGCATGCCGTTGGGAATGCCCTTGTCGGCCGCGCCGGCCATGGACAGCCAGGCATCGGTGAAGCGCCAGCCCAGCGACGGGTCCTTCTTGCCGTAGTCCATGTGGCCGTAGATGGGCTTGCCGTCGATCTGCTTGACGTCGTTGGTGAAGAACTCGGCGATGTCCTCGTAGGCACTCCAGTTCAGCGGCACGCCCAGCTCGTAGCCGTACTTGGCCTTGAACTTGTCCTTGAGGTCCTTGCGCTCGAAGAGGTCGGCGCGGAACCAGTAGAGGTTGGCGAACTGCTGGTCGGGCAGCTGGTAGAGTTTGCCGTCGGGCGCGGTGGTGAAGCTGGTGCCGATGAAGTCCTTGATGTCCAGGCCCGGATTGGTGAAGTCCTTGCCGGCGCCGGCCATGTAGTCGGTCAGGCTCATGATGCGGCCGTAGCGGTAGTGCGTGCCGATCAGGTCGGAGTCGGAGATCCAGCCGTCATAGATGGACTTGCCCGACTGCATCGAGGTCTGCAGCTTCTCGACCACGTCGCCTTCCTGGATCAGGTCGTGCTTGACGGTGATGCCCGTGATCTCGGTGAAGGCCTTGGCCAGCGTCTTGCTCTCGTACTCGTGCGTGGTGATGGTCTCGGAGACCACGGCGATCTCCTTGACGCCCTTGGCCTGCAGCTTCTTGGCCGCCTCGATGAACCACTTCATCTCGGCCATCTGCTGGTCCTTGGACAGCGTGCTGGGCTGGAACTCCGCGTCGATCCACTTCTTGGCTTCCGCCTCTCCGGCCCAGGACGCCTGCCCCGCCGCCAGCAGGGCCGCCGCGAGGGCGATGGTATGAAGTCGTTGTTTCATCTGCCGTCTCCTAGATTCTTGCTGTCTCCCCGACATGCACATGCACCAGCGGGCCCCGGGGGAGCTTCGGACCCGGCTGTCGATAAATGGAATGAAGTGATCAGCCTTTGCGCATCACGACGGCCAGCACGAGCATGGACAGCACCAGGCTGATCCACACCGAAGGCTCGGCCTCCAGCGAGAACCACTGCACCATCCTCTCGCCCAGGCCCACCCAGGCCAGATTCACATAGGCCGCCAGCAGCAGCCCGATGAACAGCCGGTCCCCGCGCGTCGTCGCCATCGGCAGCCAGCCCTTGCGCATCACGGTCGGGCTGCGCAACTCCCACAGCGTCATGCCCACCAGCATCAGCACGATGCAACTGAAGAACACCGCCACCGGCAGCGTCCAGGCCATCCAGGAAAACATTGACGAGTCCTTTCAGAAACAAAAACCACTGCCCGTCGAAACTGGCGCGACCCCAAGCGAGGGACAGCGAGCAAGGGCCGCCCCGCCGCGAGGCTGTCGTCCCCCTCCCCCGCGAAGCGGGTAGAGAGGGGGAAGGCGCGCAAGCGACTCAGGGGGTGCCTCAAACCCTCCCCATGGCGAACCCCTTGGCGATGTAATGCCGCACGAACCAGATCACGATGGCGCCCGGCACGATGGTCAGCACGCCGGCCGCCGCCAGCGTCGCCCAGTCCATGCCCGAGGCCGAGACGGTGCGCGTCATGGTCGCCACGATGGGCTTGGCGTTCACGCTGGTCAGCGTGCGCGCCAGCAGCAGCTCCACCCAGCTGAACATGAAGCAGAAGAAGGCCGCCACGCCCACGCCGGCCTTGATCAGCGGCAGGAAGATGGTGAGGAAAAAGCGCGGGAAGGAGTAGCCGTCGATATAGGCCGTCTCGTCGATCTCGCGCGGGATGCCGCTCATGAAGCCCTCCAGGATCCAGACGGCCAGCGGCACGTTGAACAGCAGGTGGGCCAGGGCCACGGCGATGTGCGTGTCCATCAGGCCCACCGTGGTGTAGAGCTGGAAGAAGGGCAGCAGGAAGACGGCCGGCGGCGTCATGCGGTTGGTCAGCAGCCAGAAGAACACATGCTTGTCGCCCAGGAACTGGTAGCGCGAGAACGCATAGGCCGCCGGCAGCGCCACCGTCAGCGAGATCACGGTGTTGATGGCCACGTAGATCAGGCTGTTGATGTAGCCCGAGTACCAGGAGGCGTCGGTGAAGATGGTTTGGTAGTTGGCCCAGGTGAAATGCTGGGGCCACAGCGAGAAGCTCGACAGGATCTCCTCGTTGGTCTTGAAGCTCATGTTGACCATCCAGTAGATGGGCAGCACGGCGAACAGCAGGTAGGCGACGAGGAACAGCGTGCGCTTGTGGAAACGGCGGTCTTCAGTCATGTCCGGCCTCCCGCAGGGCCGCCCCAAGGGAGGCCGAGCCCCCTCGGGGGGCAGTGAACGAAGGGAGCGTGGGGGTCATTCTTTTGCCCCTTCCTTGTCTGCCGTGCCCACGCGCTGCATCCAGTTGTAGAGGATGAAGCACAGCAGCAAGATGATGAGGAAATAGATCAGCGAGAAGGCAGCCGCCGGCCCCAGGTCGAACTGGCCCACGGCCTTTTGCGTGAGGTACTGCGACAGGAAGGTGGTCGCATTGCCGGGCCCGCCGCCCGTGAGCACGAAGGGCTCGGTGTAGATCATGAAGCTGTCCATGAAGCGCAGCAGCACGGCGATCATCAGCACGCCGCGCATCTTGGGCAGCTGGATGTAGCGGAACACCGCGAACTTGCTGGCGCCGTCGATGCGCGCGGCCTGGTAGTAGGCGTCGGGAATGGAGCGCAGGCCCGCGTAGCACAGCAGGGCCACCAGCGGCGTCCAGTGCCAGACATCCATGACCAGCACGGTGAGCCAGGCATGGGTGGCATTGCCCGTGTAGTTGTAGTCCACGCCCAGCGCGTTGAGCGCCGCGCCCAGCAGTCCGATGTCGGCGCGGCCGTAGATCTGCCAGATGGTGCCGACCACGTTCCACGGAATCAGCAGCGACAGCGAGACCACGACCAGCACGGCCGAGGCCTTCCAGCCCTGGGCCGGCATGGACAGGGCCAGCGCGATGCCCAGCGGGATCTCCACCAGCAGCACGGCTAGCGAAAAGCCGATCTGGCGCAGCAGGGCCGAGTGCAGTTCCTCGTCGCGCATGACCTGGGCAAACCATTCCGTGCCCACGAACACGCGCCGGTCGGGACTGATGATGTCCTGCACCGAGTAATTCACCACCGTCATCAGCGGGATGATGGCCGAGAAGGCCACGCAGATGATGACCGGCAGGATCAGCAGCCAGGCCTTCTGGTTGACGGGCTTGACGGTCTGGCTCATGCCTGCAGCTCCTCGTTGACGTAGTAGCAGGTGTGGGGGCCCTGCAGCTGTACCCATACCGTTTCACCCACGGCGGGCAGGAAAGCATCGGCGCCGCAGCGCAGCTTGAGCAGCCGCTCGCCCAGGCGCGCCACCAGCAACTGGTGCGTGCCCACGTCCTGCACGCGCTCCACCGTGCAGGCCACGGCGCCGGGCGCGTCGGCCGAGGCCAGTGCCAGGTACTCGGGGCGTATGCCCAGGCTCAGCGGCAGGCCGGGCGCCACGCTGGCCAGTGCGGCGGGCAGGGGCAGGTACTGGCCCTCGGCCAGCAGCCGGCCGCCGTCCTGCTGCAGCGGCACGAAGTTCATGCCCGGCGAGCCGATGAAGTGGCCGACGAAGGCGTGGCTGGGCCGCTCGAAAAGCTGGGCGGGCGTGCCCACCTGCACGGCGCGCCCACGCGTCATGACCACAACGTGCTCGGCAAAGGTCAGGGCCTCCACCTGGTCGTGCGTCACATAGATCAGCGTGAGCCGCAGTTCATGGTGGATCTGCTTGAGCTTGCGGCGCAGCTGCCACTTGAGCTGGGGGTCGATCACCGTGAGCGGCTCGTCGAACAGCACGGCCGACACATCGGGCCGCACCAGGCCCCGGCCCAGCGAGATCTTCTGCTTGGCATCGGCCGACAGGCCGGCCGCGCGCTGGTCGAGCTGGCCGCTCATCTCCAGCATCTCGGCGATCTGGCCGACCCGCGCGCGGATGCGCTCCTCGGGCATGCGGCGGTTCTTCAGCGGAAAGGCCAGGTTCTCCGCCACGGTCATGGTGTCGTAGATCACCGGGAACTGGAACACCTGGGCGATGTTGCGTTCCTGGGGCGTGGCGCGCGTCATGTCGCGGCCGTCGAACAGCACCTTGCCCTGCGAGGGGACCAGCAGGCCCGACATGATGTTGAGCATGGTGGTCTTGCCGCAGCCCGAGGGGCCGAGCAGCGCATAGGCGCCGCCGTCCTCGAAGACCATGCTCAGCGGCAGCAGCGCATAGTCGCTGTCCTGCTGCGGGTTCGGCTTGTAGGAGTGGGCCAGATCGAGTTCTATGCGGGCCATCTCATCGTCCTCCGGGCCGCGCCGGCGCCAGCAGCAGCGCGCCGTCCGTGCCGAACACGTAGGCATGGGCCGGATCCAGGTGCAGCGTGACCGCGCTGCCCAGGTCCAGGTGGTGCACGCCCGTGACCTGGGCCACCAGCTCGCCCCAGGGCGTGGTGGCATGCACGAAGGTGTCTGAGCCCGAAATCTCGGCCAGTTCCACCACGCCCTGCAGCGCCAGATCGCCGGGCCGGGACTGCAGGCGCAGGGCGCTGGCGCGCAGGCCCAGGGTCAGTGGGCCGGACGCGGCCAGGTCCGCAGGCAGCGCCACGGGCAGCCGCGCGCCGCCCGGCAGTTGCAGCCCGCCCTCCACGGCACTGGCCACGATCAGGTTCATGGGCGGATCACTGAAGGCGCGCGCCACGCGCAGCGAATTCGGCTGATGGAAGACCTCGGCCGTGGGGCCGTACTGCAGCAGTTCGCCCTCATGCAGCACAGCCGTGTAGCCACCCAGCAGCAGGGCCTCGCCGGGCTCGGTGGTGGCATAGACCACGGTGGAGTCGCCCGTGGCGAACAGCTGGGTCAGTTCCTCGCGCAGTTCCTCGCGCAGCTTGTAGTCGAGGTTGACCAGGGGCTCGTCCAGCAGCATCAGCGGAGCGCCCTTGGCCAGGGCGCGCGCCAGCGCCACGCGCTGCTGCTGGCCGCCCGACAGCTCGGCCGGGTAGCGGTCCAGGAACATCTCGATGTGCAGCCGCTCGGCCAGGGCGCGCACGCGCTGCGCCACGTCGCGGTCGCCGCGCAGCTTGAGCGGCGAGGCGATGTTGTCCGCCACCGTGAGCGAGGGATAGTTGATGAATTGCTGGTAGACCATGGCCACGTTGCGCTCGCGCACGGGCATGCCGGTCACATCGACGCCATCGGCGCGCACACGGCCTTCGGTGGGCACGTCCAGGCCGGCCATGATGCGCATCAGGCTGGTCTTGCCGGCCTGCGTGGCACCCAGCAGCACGGTCACCGCGCCGCTTTCCAGTTCAAGGTGCATGGGGTGCAGCCAGGTCTGGCCGCCCACGCGTTTGCTGATTCTCTCCAACACCAGTTCCACGACCGCCCTCACTGACGAGGCCGCCTCGGGGGCAGCGATTGAACAAGGAGAAACATCTCGCTCAAGGCGGCGATTGCGCGCCATCCGAAAGCAAGAACGTGATCATTTTTGTTCTTTCCAGATCGCAGCCCATCAACACATACCCTAGGTGCTGTTCTTTTTTCTTCGTTTTAAAGTTCCCCAACCCACGGCCGGCCAGGGGCAAATGCGCTATAAACCGGTCGCCCCGCCTTGTTTGCCTGAGAACGCACCAGATCTGGAATCGCCGCCGTGAACACCAATCCCCGACAACTACAGCTGCTCGACGAAGTGCGCAGCCGCCAGTCCACTTCGGTGGAGCAGCTGGCCGAGATCCTGGGCGTGACCCTGCAGACCGTGCGCCGCGACATACAGAAGCTGGCCGATGCGGGCCTGATGGTGCGCTTTCACGGCGGCGTGCGCGTGCCCAGCGCCACGGTGGAGAACCTGGGCCACACCCAGCGCCAGGTGCTGCATGCCGAAGGCAAGTCGCGCATTGCGCGCGCCGTGGCCGAGGCCATTCCCAACGGCTGCTCGCTGATCCTGAACATCGGCACCACCACCGAGGCCGTGGCCCAGGCCCTGCTCAAGCACCGGGGCCTGCGCGTGATCACCAACAACCTCAACGTGGCAGCCATCCTCAGCTCCAACGCCGACTGCGAAGTCATCGTGGCCGGCGGCGTGGTGCGCACGCGCGACCGGGGCATCGTGGGCGAGGCGGCCGTGGACTTCATCCGCCAGTTCAAGGTGGACATCGCCCTGATCGGCATCTCGGCCATCGAGCCCGATGGCAGCCTGCGCGACTTCGACATGCGCGAAGTCAAGGTGGCCCAGACCATCATTGCCCAGTCGCGCGAGGTCTGGCTGGCCGCAGACCACAGCAAGTTCCACCGCCAGGCCATGGTGGAGCTGGCCCGCCTGGACCAGATCGACCGCCTGTTCACCGATACCGCGCCCCCCGCCCCGTTCGATGCACTCCTGCGCGAAGCAGAAGTGCAGTGCGTGGTGGCGCAATAAGTTTTCCGCAGCCGCTGCGCCACTGCCCGCACAGGACACGCGCACCGGCCCTGCTTTTCCTGGATACCGCACCATGACCTATCTGCTTGCCCTGGACCAGGGCACCTCCAGCTCGCGCAGCATCGTCTTCGACACCCAGGGCCGCATCGTGGCCTCGGCCCAGCTGGAGCTGCCGCAGATCTATCCGCGCCCCGGCTGGGTCGAGCACGATCCGCGCGAGATCTGGCGCACCCAGCTGGCCACGGCGCGCGAGGCCCTGGCCAAGGCCGGGCTGGCGGCGGCCGACATCCGCGCCCTGGGCATCACCAACCAGCGCGAGACCACCGTGGTCTGGAACCGCGCCACGGGCCAGCCCATACACCACGCCATCGTCTGGCAGGACCGCCGCGCCGAGCCGCTGTGCGCCCAGCTGCGCGAGGCCGGCCATGCCGACACCATCCAGCGCAAGACCGGCCTGCTGATCGACGCCTATTTCTCGGGCACCAAGCTGCGCTGGATTCTGGACAACGTCAACGGCGCGCGCGCCGCCGCCGAGCGCGGCGAGCTGGCCTTCGGCACCGTGGACAGCTGGCTGATCTGGCAGCTCACGGGCGGGCGCCGCCATGTGACCGATGTTTCCAACGCCAGCCGCACCATGCTGTTCAACGTCCACACCAACCAGTGGGACGACGATCTGCTGGCGCTGCTGGAGATTCCGCGCGCGCTGATGCCCGAGGTGCTGCCTTCCGCCGCCGATTTCGGCCGCACGGCTGCCGAGGTGCTGGGCGGCGAGATCGCCATCGGCGGCGTGGCCGGCGACCAGCAAAGCGCCCTCTTCGGCCAGGCCTGCTTTTCGGCCGGCATGGCCAAGAACACCTATGGCACGGGCTGCTTCATGCTCATGCACACGGGCGGCGTGTTCCAGACCTCCGCCAACGGCCTGCTGACCACCGCTGCGGCACAGCCCACCGCTGCGCCGGCCTATGCGCTGGAAGGCAGCGTCTTCGTGGGCGGCGCCGTGGTCCAGTGGCTGCGCGACGGGTTGCGCGCCATCGAGCACAGCGGCCAGGTGCAGCAACTGGCCGAGAGCGTGCCCGATTCGGGCGGCGTGATGATGGTGCCGGCCTTCACGGGCCTGGGCGCCCCCTACTGGAAGCCCGATGCGCGCGGCACCATCACGGGCCTGACGCGCGGCACCACCATCGCCCACATCGCGCGGGCCGCGCTTGAATCCATCGCCTTCCAGAGCGCCGCACTGCTGCTGGCCATGAGCCGCGACGCGGTGGCCAGCGGCGGCGCGCCGGTCAGCGAACTGCGCGTGGACGGCGGCGCCTGCGTCAACAACCTGCTCATGCAGTTCCAGGCCGACCTGCTGGGCATTCCCGTCGTGCGCCCGGCCTGCGTGGAGACCACGGCCCTGGGCGCTGCCTACCTGGCGGGTCTGTCCTCGGGCGTGTACCAGAGCACCGAGGAACTGTCGGCGCTGTGGAAGGCCGAGCGCCGCTTCGTGCCCACGCTGGACAAGCACCGCGCCGACGAGCTGATGGCGCGCTGGGAGCATGCGGTGGCCCAGACCGCGCTGGCGGCCTGACAACGGGCTCACGGCCTTGTTCAAGGCGGCCAGCCTGGTGCTTTCCGGCCTGCTGCTGGCCGGCTGCGCCGCGCCGCCCCAGGCCCTGCCGGCCCCGCAGCCCACGGCATGCGCGCGCCTGCAATGGCTGGGCAGCACCACGATTGCGCGCGAGGAGCCCATCCATGGCGCCACCACCGGCGGCATCTCGGGCCTGGACTACGACGCCCGGCGCGGCGACTTCTTGGCCATCAGCGATGACCGCTCGGCGCGCGGCCCCGCGCGCTGGATGCGCCTGCGCATAGAGCCGCTGGACGCGGGCCAGCGGGCCGGCCCCAACCCCTGGCAGGCGCAGGTCACCGAAGTGCACCCGCTGCTGGATGCCGAGGGCCGCTGGCTGCGCCCGCGCCATGCCGCGCCCGCCACCCAGCCCGTGCCCGACCCCGAAGCCATCCGCCTGCTGCCGGACGGCGGCATGCTGTGGACCGATGAAGGCGACCCGGGCCGGGGCTTTGGCACCTCGCTGGTGAGGACCGACGCCACGGGCCGCCAGATCGCGCGGTGGTTCTACGCATTCAAGGACGAGGACGGCAGGCCGGGCCTGCGCTCGAACTTCGGCTTCGAGGGGCTGGCCGTGACGCCGGACGGCCAACAGGCCTGGCTGGCCCTGGAAGCGCCGCTGCGCCAGGACGGCCCGCGCGCCAGCGCCGCCACGGCAGGCGCGCCCGTGCGCATCAGCCTGGTCAGCCTGGACGATGGCCGGCTGCTGCGCCAGATCGCCTACCAGCCCGATGCCGTGCCGGCCGCCAGCTGGGCCCTGCCCCAGCGCGAGGTCAACGGCATCAGCGAGATCCTGCTGGACGGCCCCGGCCACCTGCTGGTGCTGGAGCGCTCCTACAGCCCGGGCCACGGCTTTGGCGCGCGGCTGTACCGCATCGGCCTGGATGCGCCTGACACGCTGGCCCTGGCCAGCTTCGCGCAAACGCCGCCACAAGTGGCCGTCAAGCATCTGGTGGCCGATCTGTCCACCGTGCAGCCCGGCCGGATGGACAACATGGAAGCCATGTCCTGGGGCCCGCCGCTGCCCGATGGCACCCGAGTGCTGGTGTTCGCCAGCGACGACAACTTCAACCCGGCGCAGGCCAACCAGATCCTGATCACCGCCTATCGGCCCTCGCCGCCCTGCGCACCCTGAAGGCGCTTCAGGGCGTGGCCTGCACCTGCTCCTTCGGCAGGTAGATGCGCGTCAGCCCGCGCGCAATGGCCTCCACGATCTGCTCGCGCCGCAGGCCGATGTGCTCGGCCATCAGGCGCTCGCTGGCCTGGGCGTCGCGCGCGCGCAGGGCCTGCAGGATTTCCAGGTGCTCGTGCTGGGTGGAGGCGCGCCCCACGCTCTCCATGTCGATCCACCGGATGAAGCGGATGCGCTCGTTCAGGCTCGCCAGCATGCGCCGCAGCTCGGCGTTGCCGGCCATGTCGGCAATGCGCAGGTGGAATCCCTCGTCCAGGTCCACCAGCTGCCGGATCGGCGTATCGGAGGCCACGCGCTGGCTCTGCTCCAGGTAGGCCAGGGCCTCATCGAGCTGGGCATCGGTGGCGCGCTCCACGGCCAGCCGCACGCATTCGCGCTCCACGGCCACGCGGGCCTCGTACAGGTCCAGCGACTCCTTCACGTCCAGTTCGCGCCGCATGTAGCCGCGGCTGGCCGGCAGCAAAAAGCCATCGGCCACCAGCCGCGTCAGTGCCTCGCGCACGGGCGTGCGGCTCACGCCCAGGCGCAGCGCCAGTTCGCTCTCGCTCAGGCGCTCGCCCGGCTTGAATTCGTAGGAGATGGCCATGTCACGCAGCGTGCTGTAGACGCTGGAGCCCCGTTCATGGCGGATGTTGGAGATTTTCATGGCGCCATTGTGCCCTTTGGCGCTGCGCATTCTTTTAAGTATACTGAAATGGATTCTTAAAAATCCCGTCACCCAACCTGCCTGGAGACTCCCGACATGACCACCGCTTTCAATGGCGCCGACGCCATGGTCCGCATGCTGCAGCTCAATGGCGTCAAGCACATCTTCGGCCTGTGCGGCGACACCAGCCTGCCCTTCTACGACGCCATGGCGCGGCTGGACCACGGCATGGACCACATCCTCACGCGGGACGAGCGCAGCGCCGGCTACATGGCCGACGCCTATGCGCGCGTCACAGGCAAGGTGGGCGTGTGCGAAGGCCCCAGCGGCGGCGGTGCCACCTACCTGCTGCCCGGCCTGGCCGAGGCCAACGAGTCCTCGGTGCCCGTGCTGGGTATCACCTCGGACGTTTCCGTGGGCGCACGCGGCAAGTTCCCGCTGACCGAACTCGACCAGCAGGCGCTGTACAAGCCGCTGACCAAGTGGAATACCACCATCGACCGCGTGGACCAGATTCCGCACGCCGTGCGCAGCGCCTTTCGCGCCATGACCACGGGCCGGCCCGGCGCCACCCATATCTGCCTGCCCTATGACGTGCAAAAGCACACGCTGGATCCGGCCGATGTCTGGGCCCAGCCAGGGCATGACCACTATCCGGCCTATCGGTCCGCCCCCGATCCGGCGGCCGTGGCCGAGGCGGCCGACCGCCTGGTGGCGGCGCGCTGCCCCGTGCTGATCTGCGGCGGCGGCGTGCTCATCGCAGGCGCCAGCGCCGCACTGGACGCGCTGGCCACCTTGCTCAATGCGCCCGTGTGCTCCAGCGTCAGCGGCCAGGGCAGTCTTGCCGGCAGCCATCCGCTCAATGCCGGCGTGGTGGGCACCAATGGCGGCGTCGAGGCCACGCGCGCCGTGGTGGCGCAGGCGGACCTGGTGATGTTCATCGGCGCTCGGGCCGGCTCCACCACCACCGAGCACTGGCAGATGCCCTCGCGCAAGGTCACCATCGTCCACCTGGACGTGGACGCCATGACCATAGGCACCAACTACCGCACCGACGTGGCCCTGGTGGGCGACGCCCTGCTGGGCCTGCAGGCGCTGCACGCGGCCGTGCAGCAGCGCATCGCCCGCCGCCCCGCCGATGCCGCGGACGGCGCCTCGCTGGCGGCCACCGCGCGCGCCGCCAAGCAGGCCTTCTTCGCACCGCTGGCCGCCTCGCTGGAGCGCCCCATCAAGCCCGAGCGCGTGGTGGACACGCTCAACCGCCTGCTGCCCGCGCGCGCAATCGTGGTGGCCGACCCCGGCACGCCCTGCCCCTACTTCACGGCCTATTTCGACGCGCCCCAGGCCGGCCGGCACTTCATCACCAACCGCGCGCACGGGGCGCTGGGCTTTGCCATGTCCGCCGGCTTTGGCGCCGCCATCGGCCAGCCCGATTCCGTGGTGGTCGCGGTCATGGGCGACGGCAGCTTCGGCTTCACCTGCGGCGAGCTGGAAACCATCGTGCGCCGCAACGTGCCGCTGAAGATGATCGTGTTCTCCAACAGCGTGTTCGGCTGGATCAAGGCCAGCCAGAAGTCCGGCTACGATGAACGCTACTTCTCCGTCGACTTCAACCGCACCCACCATGCCCGCGTGGCCGAGGCCTTCGGCGTCAAGGCCTGGCAGGTGCATGACCCGGCAGATCTCGAAGCCGCGCTCAAGGCCGCGCTGATGCACGACGGCCCGGCGCTGGTGGATGTGATCTCGCAAGAGCTCCAGGACACGGCCGTTCCGGTGAGCCAGTGGATGGGTTGACTCCAGGCCCCACGCACAGACCCCTCTCCCCTCTGCCCGTCAATGCGCTTGAAAAGGAGTTTCCATGCCCTGCCCCCCTTCACGCCACCTTTCCCGCCGCCAGCTGCTGCTGGCCACGGCCGCCGCATGCCTGCTGGGGCCGTCCGGCACGGCATCCGCGCAGGGCGCCACCCCGCTCAAGCTGGTCATCACCTTCCCGCCGGGGGGCAGCACCGACATCGCCGCCCGCATACTGCAGCCGCGCCTGGGTGAGGTGGCCGGCCGCCCGGTGATCGTCGAGAACCGCCCCGGCGCCGCCAGCCAGATCGCCACCCAGTACGTGGCCAAGTCGGCCCCGGACGGCAACACCCTGCTGTTCAGCTTCGACACCCATGCCATCAACCCCATCGCCAAGTCCCGGCTGCCCTACGACACCTTCAAGGACTTCACGGGCGTGTCGCTGGCGCTGCGCTTTCCGCTGGTGATCGGCGCTTCGGCCTCGGTGCCCGCCAAGGACCTGGCCGGCTTCCTGGAACTGGCGCGCCGCAACCCGGGCAAATACAGCTACGCATCGACCGGCCTGGGGTCCATGAACCACCTGGTGATGGAGGACATCAAGCGCCGCTCGGGCACCTACGTGCTGCACGTGCCCTACGGCGGCGGCGGCCCGGCCGTGCAGGCCGTGCTCGGCAATGTGTCCGACCTCACCCTGCTCAGCTATGCGGCGCTGCGCGGCCAGATTTCGGCGGGCAAGATCAAGCCGCTGGCGGTGACCGGCCTCAAGCGCCTGCCCGAGCTGCCCGACGTGCCCACCGTGGCCGAGTCCGGCTTCCCGGGCTTCGAGGCCTATTCGTGGATCGGCGTGTTCGCGCCTTCCGCCACGCCGGCAGCCACGGTGCACAAGCTCACCGAAGACTTCCAGGCCACGCTGAACACGCCCGACATCCGCAGCAAGCTCATGCAGTCGGGCTTTGAAGTCATGGCCACGGACGGACCCGCCCTCGACCGCTGGGTGCGCCAGGAATATGAGCGCTGGGGCCGCTTCGTGCGCGACAACAAGGTCCAGCTCGAAGACTGAGAATCCGGACGGCCCCCCTTACACCACACAGGAGCATTCATGGCACTTCCGCTGGACCACATCGTCATCGCCGTGCAGGACCTCGAGGCCGCCGTGGCGGACTACCGCGCGCTGGGCTTTCAGGTCGCCATCGGCGGCCGTCATCCGGGCCGCACCTCGCACAACGCACTGGTCGTGTTTGCCGACGGCGCCTACCTGGAGATCATTGCCTGGACCGCCCCGGCGCCCGAAGAGCGCTGGTACCGCACGCTGCGCGACCATGGCGAGGGGCTGGTGGACTTCGCCCTGCTGCCCCAAAGCACCGCCCAGGCGCTGGCCGAGGCGCGCGGGCGGGGGCTGGATACCCTGGTCGGCCCCGTGGACGGCGGCCGCGTGCGCCCCGATGGCGCGCAACTGCTGTGGCAGACGGCGCGCCACGCCACGCCCGACCTGCCCTTCCTGTGCGGCGACGTCACGCCGCGCGCCCTGCGCGTGCCCGAGGGCAGCGTGCGCGAGCATCCCAACGGCGCGCTGGGGGTGGCCTCGCTGACCGTCGCCGTGCACGACCTGGACGCCAGCCTGGACCGCTACCGGGCGCTGCTGGGCCCGGGCCTGAAGCTGCAGAGGCTGGACAACCAGGGCGCGCGGCTGGCATTGCCGGGGTTCGATCTGCTGCTGCGAGGCGCGCAGGCACTGGCGGCCTCCGACGCACTGCGCCAGCGCCTTGCCACGCGCGGAGAGGGCCCTTGCGCGCTCACCCTGCGCCAGCGGCCCGGCGCCCCGGCACAGCCCCTGGACCTGGCCACCAGCCATGGCGTGGACATGTGCTGGCACGGTGGGAACACGCTCTAAACTCTTCGTTTTCCTTCTCCACCGCCACCAGCATGAACACCGTTTCCACAGCCTCCCCTGTCATCGCCTTCATCGGTGGCGGCAACATGGCCAGCGCCATCATCGGCGGACTGATCGGTCAGGGCCAATCCGCAGACCGCATCGTCGTCGTCGAACCCTTCGAGGCTGCACGCGACGCGCTGCGCACGAACTTCGGCATCACGGCGCATGCCGATGCCGCGGCCGCCGCCAGCGCGCTGGACGGTGCCGGCATCGTGGTCTGGGCCGTCAAGCCCCAGACCTTCAAGGAAGCCGCCCAGGCCGTGGCGCCGCATACCGCCCAGGCCCTGCACCTGAGCGTGGCCGCCGGCATTCCCACGGACTCCATCGCCCAGTGGCTGGGCACGGGCCGCATCGTGCGCGCCATGCCCAATACGCCGGCCCTGGTGGGCAAGGGCATGACGGGCCTGTTCGCATGCGCCCAGGTCGATGCCGCAGGCAAGAGCGCCATCGAGCAGGTGGTAGCCACCACGGGCCAGTTCGTCTGGGTCGACCAGGAAGCGCACCTGGACGCCGTGACCGCACTGTCGGGCTCGGGCCCGGCCTATGTCTTCCTGTTCCTCGAAGCCATGACACAGGCCGGCGTGGACATGGGCCTCACGGCCGAGCAGTCCTACCGCCTGGGCGTGGCCACCTTCCAGGGCGCATCGGAACTGGCCGCCCGCTCCACCGAAAGCGCCGACGTGCTGCGCCAGCGCGTGACCAGCAAGGGCGGCACCACCCACGCCGCCATCACCCACATGCAGGCGCAACAGGTGCCCGAGCATTTCGTGGCCGCCATGCGGGCAGCGGAAACACGGGCCAAGGAGCTGGCCGCCGAATTCGGCCGCTGAGCCCGGCGCAGCGCCCCAGGCTTCATGCAAAAGGGAGGCACCGGCCTCCCTTGTTTTTTCAGCGCTGAGCCCTCAGCGCAGCGCAAACCCCAGCGCCACGCCCGCGAACAGGCTGGCACCGATCCAGTGGCTCTTGCTGAACGCCACGAAGCAGCCCTCGCGCGTGCGGTGGCGGATCAGGGTGAAGTGCCAGATCACCTGGGCCGCGGCCACGGCCAGGCCCAGCCAGAAAGGCCAGGCCAGGCCATAGGGCGCCAGCGCCCAGACGGTGAGCAGGCCGCAGAGCACGAAAAAGCCCATGACGGCCACCACGTCGAAGCGGCCCAGGGTGATGGCCGAGGTCTTCATGCCGATCCTGAGGTCGTCGTCGCGGTCCACCATGGCGTATTCGGTGTCATAGGCCAGCACCAGGAACATGTTGGCGAGCCACAGAATCCAGGCCGTGGCCGGCACCTGGCCCTGCACGGCGGCGAAGGCGATGACGATGCCGAAGTTGAAGGCAATGCCCAGGAAGGCCTGGGGCATGGCGAAGAAGCGTTTGGTGAACGGGTAGAGGATGGTGAACAGCACGGCGGGCACGGACCAGGCCACGGCCTCCCAGCGCGTGGTCAGCACCAGGCCCAGCGAGACCAGGGCCAGGGCCGCGCCCAGCAGCGCGGCCTCCTTGACCGAGACCTGCCCCGAGGTGATGGGCCGCTGCGTGGTGCGCTTGACGTGGCGGTCGAAATCGCGGTCGGCGATGTCGTTGATGCAGCAGCCGGCGCTGCGCATCAGCACCGTGCCCAGCACGAAGACCACCAGCAGATGCCAGCCCGGAAACCCGCCCGCTGCCACCCACAGTGCGGCCAGCGTGGGCCAGACCAGGACCAGCCAGCCGGCCGGCCGGTTGAAGCGGACCAGGTCCAGATAGAGCGACAGTTTGCTGCGCCGGGGCGCAGGCATGGGCGTGGAGGAGGTGGTGGGCATGGCGTCTGGGCGCCGATGGCGGCCGTGGGCCGACCATCGCACGCATCACATTCGAAAATGCCCGCATTGTCGCCGCTGGACGGGCGGGCTCGGCGGCGCGCCTCAGCAGCGCCTGCCGGCAACGCGGGTTTGCGCCCACTCCACGGCACAGATCACCAGCGCCATCCAGGCCAAGCCCAGCAGCCAGCCGGCCAGCACATCGCTGGCATAGTGCACGCGCAGCACCACGCGGCTGGCGCCCACGCCCAGGGCGACAGCCAGGGCCGCCAGGCCCACGGGCCAGCGCCAGGCCGGGCGCAGGTACGGCAGCAGCAGCCAGGCCAGCATCAGATAGAGCACGAAGGTGCCCGCACTGTGGCCGCTGGGGAAACTGAAGCCGCCTTCAGGCACCCAGCCACCCACGGGGCGCGGACGGCCCACGCTGGTCTTGATGGCGCGTATCCACAGGCCCACGCCAGCCGTGGCCACCACCCAGGCGGCCGCATGCAGCCAGTCGCGCCGCCACAGCAGCAGCGCCAGCACGGCGGCCGACAGCGACACCATCCAGGCCACATTGCCCAGTTGGGTGAAGGCGACCACGGGGCGCACCCAGGCATCGGTGGCATGGCCGGCCAGCCACAGGTGCAGGGCCTCGTCGAGCACCGGCCAGTCGGTGCAGGTGGCGCAGCCTGCGGGCTGGGCCAGGCCCAGCATGTCGCGCACCATCACGGCCAGTGCCAGCAAGGCCAGCACGCCGGCGGCAGCCAGGCCCAGCCATGCGGCCCGCGGCATGGGCAGGCCTGCGTGGCGCAGCCGGGCCGTGGCAGGCAGGCGCAGATAGAAAAAAAGGCCGCCCAGGGCGGCCAGTACCAGGCACAGGCCGCCCGTGGCGGCGTGTGCGTCAATCCAGGTCCAGAGCATGCGGTGGCATCACTCCCGGGCCAGGGTGGGTACGCGGGAAGACTGGGGTTTGCGCAGCATCAGTCTTCGAGCAGGGCGCGCAGCATCCAGGCGGTCTGCTCGTGCACGGTCAGGCGCTGGGTCAGCAGGTCGGCCGTGGGTTCGTCGCTGGCCTTGTCGGCCAGGGGGAACAGGCTGCGCGCCGTGCGGGCCACGGCCTCGTGGCCGGCGACCAGGATGCGCACCATCTCCAGGGCCTTGGGCGGGTCGTGGGGCACGTCGGCCAGGCTGGTGAGCTTGCCGAAGTCGGCATAGGAGCCCGGCGCGAAATGGCCCAGCGCACGGATGCGCTCGGCGATGGGGTCGACGGCGTTCCACAGCTCCGTGTACTGCCCCATGAACATGGTGTGCAGCGTGTTGAACATCGGGCCGGTGACGTTCCAGTGGAAATTGTGCGTGGTCAGATACAGCGTGTAGGTGTCGGCCAGCAGGGCCGACAGGCCCTTGGCGATGGCCGCACGGTCCTTGTCGCTGATGCCGATATGGATGGCGGAGGAGCGCACGGACGCCGGTGCCACGTCGGCCAGTGCGGCCTTTGCAGGCTGCACTGCCTTGTCCGCCTTGTCGGCCTGCACGGCCTCTGGCTTCTTTGCACCGGACTTGTCTTTGCTGGCATTTTTGGCCATGGGATCCCTTTCAGCTTCGTACAAACGGAAGATGCTCCCGGCAGGTCGCCCGGGAGCCAGTTGCAACGATAACGCAAGCGCAGCGGCCCCACAGGCCCGGAGCGCGCGCCGGTGCGGTCATCAGGATAGGCGTTTGACGCCGGGCAAGGCGCAGGCGTAGACCGCGTTGCGCAGGGCGGCGATGGCCTCGTAGCGCGTGAAGCTGCGGCGCCAGGCCAGGACCACGCGGCGTGTCGGCGGAGGCGAGCCGTCGTCCTCGAGGATGGGCAGGTAGCGGATGTGCGGCTCGTCGGTCTTGCGACGGCGCGCCGTGGTCTCCAGCGCATCGGCGGGCACGGACAGGCGCGGCACCAGGGTCACGCCCATGCCGGCGGCCACCATGTGCTTGATGGTCTCCAGCGACGAGCCTTCGAAGGTGCGGCGAATGCCTTCGGCATTGCTGGCATAGCGTGCGAACTCGGGGCAGACCTGGAGCACATGGTCGCGGAAGCAGTGGCCCGAGCCCAGCAGCAGCATGGTCTCGTTCTTGAGATCGCTGGTGGAGACATGGTCCTTCTGGGCCAGCGCATGGGTGCTGGGAACGGCGGCCATGAAGGGCTCGTCGTACAGCGGCGCCAGCGCCAGGCCGGTGTCGGGGAAGGGCTCGGCGACGATGGCGCAGTCGATCTCGCCGGTGCGCAGCATCTCCAGCAGCTTGATGGTGTAGTTCTCCTGCAGCATCAGCGGCATCTGCGGCGTGCGCATGATGGAGTTGCGCACCAGGTCCGGCAGCAGGTAGGGGCCGATGGTGTAGATCACACCCAGGGTGAGCACGCCGGACAGCGGGTCCTTGCCGCGCTTGGCGATTTCCTTGATCTCGGCGGCCTGCTCCAGCACGCTTTGCGCCTGACGGATGATCTCCTCGCCCAGCGACGTGACCGACACTTCGCCGGCACTGCGCTCGAAGAGCTTGACATCGAGCTCCTCCTCCAGCTTCTTGATCGCCACGGACAACGTGGGCTGGGACACATAACAGGCTTCGGCGGCGCGGCCAAAATGCTTTTCACGTGCCACGGCCACGATGTATTTGAGTTCGGTAAGTGTCATTGGCGAGCTGTGTCTGGGAGGGAGCCTCGGAAAATACGATGGTCTTACACCAAGAACCTGTGCCGGAACCTTTGTGCAATCAGGCCTTGCGGCCGGCTTGCCGGGGTGCTCCCCTCAAAAGTTCCTGCACAGGTTCTAGGATTTGTCCTAATTCGATTGTGCCAGTCCTCGTCCGCGCATGACCACTGCGCGCTCCCCGACCCGCCGGCTTTTTGTATTTATCCACCTAGTGCAACGGCCGGCGCATCCGGTCGCGTTGCTGCATGAGCTGGTCCATGCCTATCAATGCAGCCAAGCCTATGGCCACGATCACGGTAAAGACCGGAAGGTCCAGGGCGCTGATCACGGCAAAGCCTTGCGGCCTAGCATAACGCTGTGCCTCTGAAATGCATACGAAGTCCGCTGCGGCCATGCCGGTGTAGTGCATGGAACAGACCGCCGCGCCCATGACGGCGGCGGCCAGCGCACGCATGCCCGGCGAGCTGGTGCGAAACGAGAGCCACAGCGCGGCGCTGGCCGCGGCCACGGCGATGCCCACGGACAGCAGCACGGTGGGAACGGACCAGACGATGAAGCCCGGAAAGCGCATGCCATACATGCCCAGGTAATGCATGAAGGCCACGCCCAGGCCCAGCAGGGTGCCCGCGCCCAGCACGCGCGCCCCGCTTTCGGGCCGCCGCGCGACAAAGGCCAGCGCCACCGAGGTGGCGGCAACGGCGGCGCACAGGGACGCCAGGGTTTCGACCATGGAGTAGCCCGAACCCATGCCCAGGTTCAGCGCCAGCATGCCCGTGAAATGCATGGACCACACGCCGATGCCGCCCAGCGCCGTGCCCGCCGCCAGCAGGTTCAGCCAGCTGAGGCCCTCGCGTCCCCGGATGCGCTGCGCCGCAGTCAGGGCCACGAAGGAGCCCAATACGGCAATGCCATAGGACAGGGCCACCAGGCCCATGCGCCAGGAGGTCTCGACGATCTCATTCGCTTGAACGGCTTCATTCATGTTGGCAGCTCCTCATTCGCAGAAAAATGGGACAACACAAGAGTGATCGCGGCCGTCCTCCCCGTGGGGGAGGCTTGGCAGGCCATCCCCTCCCGGATGGAGCTACCCTGTTTTTTGTGACTCAATGTACCAAAAGGTCACAAATATTCAATGCCGTAACGGGACGGTGCTGTCACCGCCAGGACGGCGTGAAGCGCTCCATTTCGATGGCTACAACGCGCGTGGAAACCATGTCTGGCGCGGGCTGCAGGCCTGCGGAAGATGACATTGCCAGGCAGCGCCTGGACACGTAAAAATACGTAACACAACCACCCGGCAGGAATGGAACGGGCCGATCAGGCCTTGAGGAATTCGGCCTTGCCGCCCAGCCAGCGGCCCACATGGCGCTGGGCCAGTTGCGGGTGCTGCTCCAGCATGCGCGGCGCCAGCTCGCGGGCCCAGTCAAGCAGCATGAGGTCCTGCTCCAGATCGGCGAAGCGCAGCATGGGAGCGCCGGACTGGCGCGCGCCCAGGAATTCGCCGGGGCCGCGGATCTCCAGGTCGCGCCGCGCGATCTCGAAGCCGTCGTTGGTCTCGGCCATGGCGCGCAGCCGGTCCTTGGCCGTCTCGCCCAGGCGCCCACTGTCTCCCACCGAATACAGCAGCACGCAGGCCGAGGCCGCCGCACCCCGCCCCACGCGCCCGCGCAGCTGGTGCAGCTGCGACAGGCCGAAGCGCTCCGCATGCTCGATGACCATGAGCGAGGCGTTGGGCACGTCCACGCCCACTTCGATCACCGTGGTGGAGACCAGCACGCCCATGACCCCGGCGGAGAACAGTTCCATCACGGCCTTCTTCTCGGCCGTGGGCATGCGCGAGTGCAGCAGGCCGACCATGACGTCGGGCAGCATCTCGCTCAGATAGGCATGGGTGGCCGTGGCGTTGGACAGGTCCAGCGCCTCGCTTTCCTCGATCAGCGGGCAGACCCAGTAGACCTGGCGCCCTTCCGCGACCTGGGCGCCTATGCGCTCGATGACCTCGTCCTTGCGGCTGTCGGCAATGAGCTTGGTGACGATGGGCGTGCGGCCCGGCGGCAGCTCATCGATCGTGGACACATCCAGGTCGGCGTAGTAGCTCATGGCCAGGGTGCGCGGGATGGGCGTGGCGCTCATCATCAGCAGATGGGGCTCCATGCCCGAGGCCGCGAGCTTCTGGCGCAGCGCCAGCCGCTGGGCCACGCCGAAGCGGTGCTGCTCGTCGATGACGGCCAGCGCCAGGTTCTTGAACTGCACCTGGTCCTGGATGACGGCATGCGTGCCCACGACCAGGGCCGCCTCGCCGCTGTGGACCAGCTCCAGCATGGCGGTGCGTTCCTTCTTCTTCTGCGCGCCGGCCAGCCAGGCCACGCGCTTGCCCAGCGGGGCCAGCAGCGGCTCCAGCCAGCCGACCAGCTTGCCGAAATGCTGCTCGGCCAGGATTTCGGTGGGCGCCATCAGCGCGCACTGCCAGCCGGCCTCGATGCAGGCCACGGCCGACAGCGCCGCCACCACGGTCTTGCCCGATCCCACATCGCCCTGCAGCAGCCGGTGCATGGGCATGCGGCGCTCCATGTCGGCAAGGATCTCGGCCACCACGCGCTGCTGGGCGCCGGTCAGGCCAAAGGGCAATTGGTCCAGGAACTGGCGCGCCAGGCCCTGGGCGCTGTCCATGGGCTGGGCGCGCAGCACGGGTGCCCTGAGCCGCGCGCGTTCGCGCTTGGCCTCGTATTGGGACAGTTGCTGGGCCAGCAGCTCCTCGGCCTTCAGGCGCTGCCAGGCCGGGTGCGAATGGTCTTCCAGCGTGGCCAGGGCCACATCGGGCGTGGGGTGGTGCAGGAACTGCAGCGCATCGCGCAGGCTGAACAGCGGCGGCAGCCCGCCGTTGCCATGGAACTGCGCCACGGGCGGATGCTCGCCCTGGGGCAGCGTATCGGAGAGATCGGCGCGCAGCATGGCCGTGGCTGCCGCGCGGCGGATGTAGGCCTGGGGCAGGCCCGCCACCGTGGGATAGACGGGCGTGAGCGCCGTGGGCAGTTCGCCGCCCGCCGCGCGAAACGCCGGGTGCAGCATCTGCCGGCCCCAGAAGCCGCCCTTGACCTCGCCGCGGATGCGCAGCCGCGCGCCCACGGACAGGGTCTTCTGGTGCGAGGGGTAGAAGCTGAAGAAGGTCAGCACGCACTCGGCCGTGCCATCGTCCACCGTGACCTTGAGCATACGGCGCGGGCGCAGTTGCACCTCGCTGTGGGTCACCGTGGCCTCGATCTGCACCGTATCGCCCTCGCGGGCATTGCGCAGCGCGGTGATGCGCGTCTCGTCCTCATAGCGCAGCGGCAGATGCAGGGCCAGATCGATGTCGCGCACCAGGCCCATCTTCTGCAGCGCCTTCTGCGCGGCGCTGGCTGCGGGCTTGGCGGGCGCTGCGGGCTTGTCTCCTGCCTTGTCTCCTGCCTTGCCCGCTGCCTTGCCGCCCTTGCCTGCGGCTTTTCCCTTGCCGGCACGCGCGGCCTTGCCGCCGGGGGCGTCGCGCCCCAGATCTGGGAAGGCAGAGGAGACGTTCAAGGGCATGGGCTATCCTGTTTCAGAGCATGCGCATGGGCATGGGCGGGCATGCAGCATAGTGTATGAATATACAGGTGTAGGCAACACGCCACGTTCATGCCGGATGCCCTTGCCCAAAGCACCCTTGAGGCCCCGGGTCTCTGGGGAAGCCGCTACCATGCACGCTGACGTTACGTAGTGTTACCCCGCCACCGAATGCCATGTTGAAGCGTATCAATGTCCAGCATGTCACTCTGGGCATGTTCCTGCACGAGTTCTGCGGCTCCTGGATGGAGCATCCTTTTTGGCGAACCCGTTTCCTGCTCCGCTCCGAGGCCGACCTCCAGCGCCTTCGTTCCACCTCCATCCAGGAGGTCTGGATCGACGTGCGCAAGGGCCTGGACGTAGGTGTCCAGGTGCCTTGCCTGCGCTTTGACCCGCAGGACGAGCTTCGCCACCAGATCCCGGACAGCGCCCGCCCTGTCTCCGAGCAGAGCACGGCCCCCATTTCCACCGCCACCGAGCTGCGCCGCGCCGCCCAGACCTGCGTGCAGGCCAGGCAATTGCTCAACCGCCTGTTCAGCGACGCGCGGCTGGGCCGGCCCGTGGACGCCACGGCCGCCGGGCAGCTGGTGGACGATGTGACGGCCTCCGTGGCGCGCAATCCCCATGCCCTGATCGGCCTGGCACGGCTGAAGACGGCCGACGACTACACCTACATGCACAGCCTGGCCGTGTGCGCGCTGATGGTGGCGCTGGCCAAGCGCATGGGCCTGGACGACCACAGCCTGCGCAAGGCCGGCATGGCCGGTCTCATGCACGACCTGGGCAAGACCGCGATTCCGGTCGCCGTGCTCAACAAGCCCGGGCCGCTGGACGATGCGGAATGGGCGCTGATGCGCGCCCACCCACGCCATGGCGAGCAGCTGCTGCGCCCGCTGGGCCTGGACGACGAGGTCATCGATGCCTGCCTGCACCACCACGAAAAGGTGGACGGCAGCGGCTACCCCGACGGACTGCAGCAGGGCGACATCGGCCTGCTGGCGCGCATGACGGCGATCTGCGATGTCTACGACGCCATCACCTCGGACCGGCCCTACAAGAAGGGCTGGCCGCCCTCGGAGGCGCTGCGGCGCATGGCCGAGTGGAGCCCCCGCCATTTCGACAAGCGGCTGTTCGAGCAGTTCGTGCAGACCGTGGGCATCTATCCGCTGGGCTCGCTGGTGCGCCTGCATTCGCAGCGCCTGGCCGTCGTGGTCGATGCCTCGCCGGGCAGCCTGCTGGCGCCGCGCGTCAAGGTGTTCTATTCGCTGCGCCAGGCCTGCCGCATCACGCCCGAGATCGAGGACCTGTCCGAAAGCCAGGGCAACGACCGCATCATCGCGCGCGAGGACCCGGCGAACTGGGACTTCCCGGATCTGGAGACGCTGTGGCTGGAGTTCGAGCGCCAGCCCCAGACACAGGCCCAGATGGCCAAGTGACCGCCGCGAAATTCCGGGGATGACCCCAGGGTTTGCGACAATGGCGGACTTCCGTTCAACGAACTTGGAACGGGCCCTGTCCGGCCCTCAAGCACTGCATGTCCTCCCTGTCCCGTGTGTTTTCGCTCAGCGATTTCGACTTCGAGCTTCCTGAGAACCTGATCGCCCAGCATCCTGCCGCCCAGCGCAGCGCCTCGCGCCTGCTCGACGGCCGCGACGATGCCACCCCGCCCACCGACCGCATCTTCCACGAGCTGCCCGACCTGCTGCAGCCCGGCGACCTGCTGGTGTTCAACGACACGCGCGTGCTCAAGGCGCGCATCTTCGGCGAGAAGGCCAGCGGCGGCCGGCTGGAGCTGCTGGTCGAGCGCGTGCTCGAGGGCAACGATGTCGTGGCCCACATGCGCGTCAGCAAGAAGCCCCTGCCCGGCTCGCGCATCCACCTGTGCGGCGGCAAGAACCGCGGCGGCTTCGACGCCGTGCTGCGCGGCCGCTGGCCCGACGAGAACGGCCCGCTGTTCCACCTGAGCTTCGAAGGCCCGCGCGGCGAGACGCCGCACGAACTGATGGAGCGCTTCGGCCACCTGCCGCTGCCGCCCTATATCGAGCGCCACCAGGACACCGGCAACGACCCCGACGCCGCCGAAGACAGCGAGCGCTACCAGACCGTCTTCGCGGCCCGCCCCGGCGCCGTGGCCGCGCCCACGGCCGCCCTGCACTTTGACGACGCCGTGCTGGCCCGCCTGGCCGAGCGCGGCATCGAGCGCGCCAGCGTCACGCTGCACGTGGGCGCCGGCACCTTCCAGCCCGTGAAGACCGAGAACCTGGCCAACCACCAGATGCACAGCGAGTGGTACGAGATCCCGCTGGCCACGCTGGCTGCGCTGGAACGCTGCCGCCAGCGCGGTGGCCGCGTCGTCGCCGTGGGCACGACCACGGTGCGCACGCTGGAGTCCTGGGCCCAGACGGGCCAGTTCTCCGGCGACACACGCATCTTCATCACGCCCGGCTTCGAGTACCAGGTGGTCGATCTGCTGATCACCAACTTCCACCTGCCCAAGAGCACGCTGATGATGCTGGTCAGCGCCTTCGCGGGCTACGAGCAGGTGATGGCGCTGTACCGCCATGCGATTGCGCAGGAGTACCGCTTCTTCAGCTATGGCGATTCCATGCTGTTGAAGAAGAAAAGCACCCCCTGAGTCGCTTCGCGCCTTCCCCCCGTTGCACGGCGCCTCTCTACTCGCTTCGCGAGGGAGGGGGGCATACGGGCAGCAGGCGACACCCTCGCTGCGGGGCGGCGCGGCCGGCTTAGGCCCTTGCTTGGTGTCCCTCGCCTCAGGCCGCGCCAGGTTCAAGCGCCAAGCCCGAAACACCGCATGTTCAACCAAAGTAATGGCAGAGCCTGCGGCCCTTGACCTCGTGCACGCTGACGGGGATGCCGTAGAGGCTGCTGAGGACCTCGTCCTGCACGACCTCGGCCGGCGTGCCCGCCACGGCCAGGCGGCCGTCCTTGAGCGCGATGATGTGGTCGGCGTAGCACGAGGCGAAGTTGATGTCGTGCAGCACCATGACCACGGTCTTGCCGCGCTCGGTGACGGCGCGGCGCAGCAGGCCCATCATGCTGACGGCGTGGGCCATGTCCAGGTTGTTCAGCGGCTCGTCCAGCAGGATGAAGGGCGTGTCCTGGCACAGCACCATGGCGATGTAGGCGCGCTGGCGCTGGCCGCCTGACAGCTCGTCGAGAAAGCGCTCGGCCAGCGGCGTGAGCTGCAGGTACTCCATCGCCTCGTCCACATGGCGCAGGTCTTCGGGGCCCAGCCGGCCCTTGCTGTGCGGAAAGCGGCCAAAGCCCACCAGGTCGCGCACCGTCAGGCGCAGCGTGCTCTGGTTGTCCTGGCGCAGGATGGCCATGATGCGCGCCAGCGCCTCGGTGGGCGTGGTGGCCACGTCGAGGCCGGCCACCCGCACCTTGCCCGCCGTGATGGGCATGAGGCGGCTGACCAGGGACAGCAGCGTGGACTTGCCCGCACCGTTGGGCCCGATGATGGCCGTCAGCGTCCGCTCGGGCACATCGAAATTGAGCTCCTGCAGCACTGCCGTGCCGCCATGGCGCTTGAGCAGATCACGCACCTCGATCATTGGGTCCCCTTGCGCATGAGCAGCACGATGAAGACGATTCCACCCAGGAACTCCACCACGATGCTCAGCACGGTATTGAATTGAAAAAGCTGCTCCAGCAGCACCTGCCCGCCCATGAGCAGCACGCAGCCCCAGAGCACGGCCGCAGGCAGCACCCAGGCATGGCGGCGCGTGCCCATGGCGTGATAAGCCATGTTGCTGACCAGCAGGCCGAAGAAGATCACCGGGCCGACCAGGGCCGTGGACACGGCCACCATGCAGGCCACCACGGCGAGCAGCCGCAGCACGCGGCCCTCGTAGTCCAGGCCCAGGCTGACGGCGGCATCGCGCCCCAGCGAGATCACGTCCAGCACGCGGCGCTGGCGCCAGATCCAGGCGCTGCCCAGGGCGATCAGCAGCAGCGACGGCAGCAGCAGCTGCAGGTTCACCGCGTTGAAGTTGGCGAACATGCGGTCCTGCAGCGCCGTGAACTCATTGGGATCGAGCACGCGCATTGCCAGCCCGGCCAGGCTGCGAAAGAAGATGCCGCCCACCATGCCCACCAGCAGCATCAGGTGCAGGCTGCTGGCATGGCCCACGAACAGCCAGCGCATCAGCAGCACGCTGAAGCCCATCATCAGCACGATGTTGAGCGCATAGCGCCCGACCTCGCCCATGGCGGACACGCCCGCCGCGCCCAGCATCAGCACCATGGACGCCTGCACGAACAGGTACAGCGCATCCAGCCCCATGACGGAAGGCGTGAGGATGGTGTTGTGCGACACGGTCTGGAACACCACGGTGGACAGGCCGATGGCACAGGCCACCAGCGCCATGGTCAGCACCTTGGCGCCCCGGTGCTCCAGCACGAAGGCCCAGTCGGTCTTGACGCCCACGGTCATGAAGGCCAGCAGGCACAGCAGGGCCAGCGCGCCCAGCAGCGCCAGGCGCGCGCCATGGCCCCAGCTGCGCGCTGCAGGCTGATCGGAAGCCACGGATTGCGGCAGGCTGCTCATGCACGGTCCTTGCGGCGGCGCAGGATCAGCGCCAGGAACAGGGCACTGCCCAGCACGCCCAGCACGGTGCCCACGGGGATTTCATAGGGAGCGATCAGCAGCCGCCCGACCAGGTCGCACAGCACGGTCAGGCCCGCGCCGATCAGCGCCACCCACAGCACGCTGCGGCGCACGTTGTCGCCCAGGACCAGGCGCACCACGTTGGGCACGATCAAGCCCACGAAGGGCAGGCTGCCGGCCGTGACCACCACGGCCGAAGTGGCCACGGCCACCACCACCAGCCCCTGCCAGACCAGGCGCCGGTAGTTCAGGCCCAGGTTGGTGGCAAAGCTCTCGCCCAAGCCCGCCACGGTGAAGCGGTCGGCCGCCAGGCAGGCCAGGGCCGTGACGCCCAGCGACAGCCACAGCAACTCGTAGCGGCCTTGGACCACCAGCGAGAAATCGCCGTTGGACCAGGACTTGAGCGCCTGCATCATGTCGAATTGCAGCGCCAGAAAGCTGGCGGCTGCCTCCAGCACGCCGGCCAGCACCAGGCCGACCAGGGGCACCATCCACGACGAGCGCAGCCGGATGCGCGAGAGCACGGCCAGGAACAGCGCCGTACCCAGCAGCGCCGCCACGGCCGAAATCCCCATCTTGGCCATCACCGGCCAATGCGGCACCCAGAGGAACGCGGCCAGCATGCCCAGGCTGGCCGACTCCACCGTGCCCACGGTGGAGGGCTCCACGAAGTGGTTGCGCGCCAGCATCTGCATGAGCAGTCCGCAGACCGCCATCGATGCGCCGGCCAGCACCAGGGCCAGCGTGCGCGGCACGCGGCTGTACACCAGCACCTGGCTGGCCAGGTCGTCCTCGCTGCGCGACCACAGCACGCTCCAGTGCATGTCGCCCGCGCCCACCATCAGGCTGGCCAGCGACAGCGCCAGCAACAGGCTCAGCGCGAAAAGCCAGGCAAGGGCCTGGCGAGAGGGGCGTGACATGGGCGCGGCGTGCGCGGTGGCGACAGGCGGGCTCAACGCTTTGAGGTCATGCGCGGGCAAAGGCATCCGACAGTTGCTGGATATTGGCCTTCAGCGCGCCCGGCCCGGCGTTGGACAGGGTGTACCAGTTGGCTGCGTTCAGATAGACCACCTGCTTGCCGCGCCAGGCCTTGGTGGCACGCACCAGCGGGTTGTCCAGCAGTTGCTGGGCGGTCTTGCCATCCTGGCCGATGGCCACGTCGCGGTCGATGACGAACAGCCAGTCGGGATTGGTCTTGAGCAGGAACTCGAAGGAGACCACCTGCCCATGGCGCGCCACCGTGAGGTTGTCGATGGCCGGCTTCACGCCGAACACATCGTGCAGCATGCCGAAGCGCGAGCCCGGACCGTAGGCACTGAGCTTGCCGCCCGAGGTCAGCAGCACCAGCCCCTTGCCCGCGTTCTGCGCCTTGCCATGCAGCGCGGCGATGGCCTGCTCAACGGCCCGGACCTCGGCCTCGGCCTTGTCCTGCAGGCCGTAGACGGCGCCCAGCGTGCGGATGTTGCGGTAGATGTCGGCCATCTGGTGCTGGTCGCTGACACTGAGGTCCAGCACGGGGGCGAAGCGCGACAGCTCCTTGTACTTGGCCTCGGAGCGGCCGCCCACGATGATGAGGTCGGGCGACAGCGCCTTGATGGATTCGTAGTCAGGCTCGAACAGGCTGCCGATGCGTGCGTATTTCGCATCGGCATAGCGGGCCAGCAGCGGCGGCATCTTGAACTCGGGCACTCCCCGCACCTCGCCGCCCAGCGCCTGCAGCGTGTCCAGCGCCGCCAGCTCGAACACCAGCACGCGCACGGGCTTGAAGGGCACCTGGACCTCGCCCTTGGCATGCGGCACGGTCACGGTCTTGCCAGCCGCTGCCGTCTGGGCATGGGACATCTGCGCCGCCAGCGGCAGCGTGACCAGCACGCCCAGGCCCTGGCCCATCTTCGCCAGGATCCGGCGACGGGAATGATTTGCATTCATGGTGTTCATCTTTACAGTGATTGCTGTATTGACAGGAAGTTCAAACATTGGCCTTTGCGACATCAGGGAAGTGCCGACGTGCCGTCGGGCATGCGCTCGCAGGCCGGCAGGCCCTGGGCAAAGCGCCCAGGGTTGAGCAGGGCCACCAGGCCGCAGGCCAGCGAGCCCTGCCACTGCAGGTAGTCATGGCTGGTCTCGTGCTCGGCCTGGGTGACCTCGTAGCCCCTGGCGCGCAGCACATCGGCCAGGTGGCGGTTGGTTTCCAGGATGCCGTCCTGCCCGCCGCGTGCGCGCTCGTAGCGGCCCGCATCCAGATAAAAGCGCACGGGCTGGCGTGGCTCCTGGGCATAGCGGCGCTGCACCCAGCCCGGCACCTCGCCGGCCGGCGACCACCAGAACGATCCCGACATGCTCAGCACGTTGCCGAACCAGCGCGCATTGACCAGACCCGCATAGGCCGAGGCCAGGCCGCCAAAGCTGGAGCCACCGATCACCGTGCGCGCCGCCGGCTGGCCCAGGCCCTGTTCACCCACCCAGGGCATCAGTTCCTCATCCAGAAAGCGTGCGAAGGCAGTGTTGGGCGGCAACTCCTTGCCGCGCGCCTGCGGGCTGGCGTTGTCCACCAGCACCACGGCCGTGGGCGGGATCAGGCCGTCGGCCATGAGGTTGTCGATAAGGGTGGGCGTGGACACCTGCTTCGCATAGGCGTTGCCGTCGAACAGCACCAGAAGCGCCTCGGGCGCCTGGCCGCCCGCCGGGCGGTAGGTCCAGACATCACGGCTGTTGCCCAGCACGCGGCTGGACAGGCGGTGCTGCACCAGAGCCCCCTGGGCCACGCCCGCGCGCGGCGCCACCCAGGGCTGGGGCGGAGCCTTGGGCAGCTCCAGCACGGAGGCGCCCTGGAAGGCGTCGATGAAGCCGCCCTGAGGCGACTTTGGCGGCTGCGGAAACACCTTGGGATTGAGCGGATCGCGCTGCGCCGTGGCCAGCAGGGCGCGGCGCTGCTCCATGGCCGAGCCTGCGATCAGCGGCACATCGGGCGCCAGGCGGTAACTGAGCCGCGCGTTGTCGGCCATGCGGAAGCTGGCCCACCAGACATCGCTGCCGTCGAGGTGCTGCAAGGGATCGTGATTGCCGGCCGGGCTGCCGAACAGGCGAACCCCCTGCATGCCGGCGCGCGGCTGGCCACGCCACAGGAAGGTGACCAGGGACTGGCCGCCGGGCAGCGGCTCCACCATCGGCGTGCCCTCCTCCTGCACGCGCCGCCAGAAGGCTTCTGCCGCCACGCCCGAACCCGCGCCGCGCTGGATGGCCTGGGCCAGGGCCTGCAGGCGTGGGCTTTCCAGCGCAGGCCGCTCCAGGGCCTGCACAGCCTTGGCGCCCAACGGCGCAAGACTGGAGGTCAAACGCAGCGCAAAGCGGCCGGCTGCGGATTTCACCTCGCCGGCCATCAGCGCGTCCGTTGCGATGTGGCGCGCCACCAGCCTTTGCCTGCCGGCTCCCTCCGTGACCCACATCAGCGACTGCGCGCCGCCATCGGGCCGCGCCAGGCGGCGCAGGTGCCGGCCCTGGGCATCCTCCAGGTCCAGGGCCACGCCCTGCCCTTCGAATTCACCCTGGACCACGTGGCCGGCTGGCAGATCGACGCGCCAGGACTCGCGCCCACCGGCAGCCAGGACCCCTGTGGCCGCCTGGCCCGGCGCCAGCGTGCCCGGCCGTGCGGCCAGGGCCTGCCGCGATGCGGCTGCCGCCATGTCTTCACCGGCATGGACGGCTGCGCCCAACAGGCACAGCAGCGAGGCGGCCACGCACAGGCCTTGTCGTGCAGCTTGCGCCATGGCGTCAGAAGTCCACCGTGGCCGAGACACGCACCGTGCGCGGGCCGCCCGTGGTGGCGAAGTTGTCGTTGAAGCTGCCGGCCCAGTAGGACTTGTCGAACAGGTTCTCCACCGTGGCGCGGAAGGTGACGGGTTTGGCCGCGATGCGGGTGGCATAGCGCGCGCCCACGTCCACGCGGGTCCAGCTGGGCATCTTCAGCGTGTTGGCCGAATTCACCCACTGGGCGCCCGTGTAGATCAGGCGACCGGTGAGCGTGGCGCCCGGGAGCGCGGGCACGTCCCATTCGCCGCCCAGGTTGGCCGTCCAGCGCGGCACGCCGTAGACGCCGAAGCCATCGCGCGCGCCGCCCTGAGTCTTGCTCTGGATGGCCTGGGTGTAGGCCAGGCCGCCCAGCACGCGCGTGCCGCGCAGCGGCTCGCCGAACACATTCCACTCCAGGCCCCGGTTGCGCTGCTCGCCATCCATCAGCAGGCGGTTGGTCGCGGTCTCCACCACGGACGAGGGCCGCTCGATCTGGAACAGCGAGACCGTCTGCGTGAAATCACCCGTGCGCCACTTGGCGCCGATCTCGAACTGCTTGGTCTTGTAGGGCGCGAACACTTCGCCGGCATTGGCATAGGTGGCGCCGACGATGGAGCCCGCGCTCAGGCCCTGCACATGGTTGGCGTACAGCGAGACCGCATCGCCCCAGGGCTTGACCACCAGGCCCAGCGCGGGCGAGACGGCCTGCTCGTTGTAGCCCGCCATCTTCTGGTTCACGCGCTGCAGGCGTGCGCCCACGGTCAGTTGCACGGCATCGCCCCCCCAGCTCAGCGTGTCGGCCAGGGCCAGGCTGCTGAGCACATCGTCGCGCTCCTGCTTGATGGCGCCGTAGGGGCCGGCCAGCGTGATGGGCGCGGGGTTGTAGATGTTGGTGATGTAGCTGGCGCTGGTGGCCACGGCCGCGCGTCCGCCCTTCTGGTTCATCCAGTTCAGGGAGGCCACCAGCAGGTGGTTCACGCCGCCCGTGCGCAGGCGCCCGCGCACGCCGAACTCGGCCGCGGTGCTGTCGGTATAGCCGTACTGGTTGTAGGTCTGGCCCACGGCCGAGCCGTCGCCCTGGGCGCGCAGCACCACGCGCGTGCCGTTGAGCATGCCGTCGTAGGCATGCTGCGCCGTGCCTGCGGAGCCGAACAGCGTCCAGTCCGCGCCCAGGTCCACCGAGCCGCGCAGCATCAGCGCATCGCTTTGCTGCTTGGCGTGTATGCCGGGAAACAGGTTGGTCGTGGCGTCGGGCGCCGCGATGACCTGCTTGAGGTTCTGCATGCTGACCATCATCGGGCTGCCATCGCGGATGGTGGAGCGGTAGCTGTAGGCATCCAGCCCCAGCGTGAAACCGTCGCCCTGGTAGTCCAGCGCCAGCGCGCCCAGGCCATGGCGGCGGTTCTGGCCGTCGATCTCGGTGTCGCCGCTCGAGGTGCTGCCGTTGACGCGTATGCCCAGGCGGCGCTCGGGGCCGAAGCGGCGCGAGACATCGGCCTGCAGGCCCAGCTGCGAGCCGCTGCTGAACATGGTGGTCACGCGCGTGAGATCCTGGGCCAGCGGGCGCTTGGTCACCAGGTTGATGGTGCCGCCCACGGCGCCGCCGGGCGTCATGCCGCTCATCAGCGCACCGGGGCCCTTGAGCACCTCCACGCGCTCGATCATCTCGACGGGCACGTGGCCGTCGGGCGCCAGGCCATACAGGCCGTTGAAGCCCAGCTCCGAGGCATTCACCCCCAGGCCTCGGATGGTGAAGTTCTCGTAGGCATGGCCGGTGTTGGTGGTGAAGCGCACCGAAGGATCGTTTTCCAGCACCGACATCAGCGTGGCCGCGTTCTGGTTGGCAATGCCTTCGGCCGTGTAGGAGGTGATGTTGAACGGCGTGTCCATCACATCGCGCTGGCCCAGCACGCCCAGGCCCGCACCCTTGGCCACCTGGCCGCCCGGGGCCACCGTGGGAAGGGTCTGGGGATCGGTGGTGCCCCGCACCGTGACCTCGCCCAGCTCGGCGTCAGCGGCCCAGGCGCCCGCGGGCAGCGCCGCGGCGGCCACCATGGCGCAGACACGGGCGATGGTGCCCAGGCGGTGGAGCGTGCAAACAGGGGGGCAAACAGGGGTGAAGGGGCTGACGGCGCCTGCGCGCGGCAGGCCGATGCGGGTACGGGAAGACATCCGGGAGGGCTTTCGAGACGGAAGGAAATGCGCCGCATCCAGCCCGGAGCCACTCGGACACACTCGGACACAGGCCGGATACGGCATCTGCCCGAATTATAGAAAATGAGAATTATTCTTATTAAGAAAGCAGCAACAACGCACCGCGCGCAAACATGGGCGCACGGCCAGCAAACAATCGCGTTGAAAACAGTGGGGGCCAGGCAACAGGCGGCCCGGCCTCGGCGACGCCAGAGGTCGCTAGAAGGTGTCGCCGCGCTCCATGGCGCGGCGGTGGCGCTGCACGAATTCCTGGTAGGTGTCGATGCCGCGCAGCTGCAAGATGGCATTGCGCACGGCGGCCTCGACCAGCACGGCGATGTTGCGGCCCGCCACCACCTGGATCACCACCTTGCGCACGGGCACGCCGAGCACATCCTGCGTCAGCGGCTCGGCCGGCAGGCGCTCGTACTCGCGCTCCATGGTTTCCTTGCGCACCAGGTGCACGATGAGCTTGAGGCGCATCTTGCGGCGCACGGCCGTCTCGCCAAAGATGGCGCGGATGTCCAGCAGGCCGATGCCGCGCACCTCCAGCAGGTTCTGCAGCAGCTCGGGGCACTTGCCCTCGATCGTGGTCTGGTTGATGCGATACAGGTCCACGGCATCGTCGGCCACCAGGCCGTTGCCGCGCGTCACCAGTTCCAGCCCCAGCTCGCTCTTGCCCAGGCCCGACTCGCCCGTGATCAGCACCCCCATGCCCAGGATGTCCATGAACACGCCGTGCATGGTGGTGCGGTCGGCGAAATGCTTGGCCAGGTAGGCGCGCAGCACATCGATCACGAAGGCCGACTGCTCGCGCGTGGAGAACATGGGAATGTGGGCGCGCTCGCACATGGACAGCAGCGCCTCGGGCGCCGTCTGCCCGTCGGCCAGCACCAGCACGGGCGGCTCCAGCGTGACGATGCGTGCCACGCGGCGCTGGCAATCCTGCGGCGTGGCATTGCTCAGATAGGCGATCTCGCGCTCGCCCAGCACCTGCAGCCGGTAGGGATGGATGTAGTTCAGGTAGCCGACGAGGTCCGCGCCGGAGCGCGCCGAGCGCACGGCCATCTCGTCGAAACGGCGCTCCGAAGCTCCCAGGCCCGCCACCCACTCCCAGCGCAGGCTGGAGCGGAACTCCTCGAACAGGACATCGGCGCTGATGGCACTGGGTCTCATGGCAAGGCCCGTGAAAAGGGGAAGGAAAAAGTCTGGAAGACTAGACCAGGGGCGCAGCGGAGGACTGCCAGCCGGCAATCATTCCATGCAGCCGGGCCGCATCGGCGCAGGACTTCAGGCGCTCGCGCAGCTGGCTGTCGCTGAGAAGCTCGGCGATTTCGGACAGGATTTCCAGATGCTTCTGAGTGGCCGCTTCGGGCACCAGCAGAAAGATCAGCAGGCCCACGGGCTGCTCATCGGGGGCATCGAAACCAATGGGATTGTCCAGTTGGAACACAGCCGCCATGGGAGCGGTCAGGCCCTTGATGCGCCCATGGGGAATGGCCACGCCGTGGCCAAGCCCCGTCGAGCCCAGGCGTTCGCGTGCAAACAGGCTGTCGGTGATGAGTGCGCGGGACAGGCCATGCAGGCTCTCGAAGAGCAGACCTGCTTCTTCGAAAGCGCGCTTTTTGCTGGTGACGTCGACGCTCACGAGCACTTGAGCGGCGGGCAGGATGGAGGCAAGACGGTTCATGGTTCGGGAAACAATTATGCACCGCAGTGCCGGAAACCGTGGGGAAACCCTGACCCCCATCAAAAACCGCCCCGAAGGGCGGTGGTCGTGCGTGGCTCATCAGCCACATAAGCGCAGGTATTGTAAGCGCCCGCACAGGGCTGGCGCCTTACCTGTCACCCGACTGACGCCAAGGTCAGCCCAGCATCATCGAGTCGCTTGGCCGAACCATAGCGGCTGCCCTGCTGGCGGGTCTTGTAGCGCACCACCACGCGGTCCAGCTTGTCAGCCAGCGCATCGACGGCGGCGTAGAGATCGAAGTGAGAGGTCCCGACAAAAAGATCCTGGCCCTTGACGCGCAGCGTGCAACCGGCACGTTGGCGCTTTTCCTTCTCCTTTTGGTTATGAACGGTCAGCAAGACCTTTACATCCACCACCTGGTCAAAGTGTCGAAGAATGCGTTCGAGCTTGGCCATGACGTAACTGCGCAGCGAGGGAGTGACCTCCAGGTGATGCCCACTAATCGTCAGATTCATATCTAAACACTCCTTGCTCTGGATGAAAACAGCCCGGTCCACCGGGAGACGATCCGCAGGGACAGGTGCTTGCAGGCCGGAATGCGCATTCGTTTGCTTGCGAATCCACTATGCGCCGGGGTCTGCCCAAAAGCAACGCCGCAAGCCGATAGCGCAGGACGGTGCAGGGCCTTGGAGGCGGGTTTTGCGCGCCATGCAATTGGGCGCACAATCGGCGGGTTTGCCAGGCTGCGCCCCTGGGGTGGGGCTTGCCAAGGGCCGCCCGTCACCGTGAGGCGCCGTTGGTTAGAATCGCGCTCCTGCGCGTGCCGCTTGCAGCCATCCGGCCGCTGCAGCCTCTTTGCCAGATTGCCCCTTGCCTCACATGACCACCCAGTCCCGCCCCTCCGCCCTGCACACTTCCAACATTGCCTCGCTGCCGCTGCTCGCGCGCGGCAAGGTGCGCGACAACTATGCCGTGGGCGATGACCGCATCCTGATGGTGGCCTCGGACCGCCTGTCGGCCTTCGACGTGATCATGGGCGAGCCCATCCCCGGCAAGGGCGAGCTGCTGACGCAAATGGCGCTGTTCTGGTTCGACAAGCTCGGCCACATCTGCCCCAACCACTTGACCGGCGAAGCGCCCGAGTCCGTGGTCACGCCCGCCGAAGTGCCCCAGGTCACGGGCCGCTCCATGCTGGTCAAGCGCCTCAAGCCCGTGCTGATCGAGGCCGTGGTGCGCGGCTACCTGGCCGGCAGCGGCTGGAAGGAATACCAGGAATCGCGCTCGGTCTGCGGCGTGCCCCTGCCCGAAGGCCTGACCAACGCCGCCAAGCTGCCCGAGCCCATCTACACCCCGGCCGCCAAGGCCGAGATGGGCGACCATGACGAGAACATCACCTACGAGCGCACGGTGGAGATGGTCGGCGAGAAGCTGGCCTCCCAGATCCGCGATACGGCCATCCGCATCTACAAGGAAGCCGCCGCCATCGCCCTCGAAAAGGGCATGATCATTGCCGACACCAAGTTCGAATTCGGCCTGGACGAGAACGGCGAACTCGTGCTGATGGACGAAGTCCTCACGCCCGACAGCTCGCGCTACTGGCCCGTGGAAGGCTATGCCCAGGCCCTGGCCAATGGCGAGAACCCGCCCAGCTATGACAAGCAGTTCGTGCGCGACTGGCTGGAGCAGGCCCAGGTCAACGGCAAGCCCTGGGACAAGAGCGCCCCGGCCCCGCGCCTGCCCCAGGAAGTGACCGAGAAGACGGCCGCCAAGTACCGCGAAGCCCTGCAGCGCCTGACGGCCTGACGGCCCGCCATAGCCCGGCCCCGCGCGCCTTTCCCCGCAAAAGAGAGCTTCGGCTCTCTTTTTCGTTGCGGGCCTGCGTTTTTGCAGCCGGTCATGCCTGCGTCACCGACGCTGCCACAATGCTCGCTTCCTCTGACTTTTTCTGAAGGAGCAAGCACATGGCTGGCAAGAAGATTCTGATGATCTGCGGCGACTACTGCGAGGACTACGAAACCATGGTCCCCTTCCAGGCCCTGCAGGCCGTGGGACACACGGTGCATGCGGTCTGCCCCGACAAGAAGGCCGGGGAACACATCAAGACGGCCATCCATGATTTCGAGGGCGCGCAGACCTACAGCGAAAAACCCGGCCACAACTTCACGCTCAACGCCAGCTTCGCCGACATCAAGCCCGAGCAGTACGACGCCCTGGTGATCCCCGGCGGACGCGGCCCCGAGTACCTTCGCAACTACGACGCCGTGCGCGCCGCCGTGCGCCACTTCTTCGACAACAACAAGCCCGTGGCCGCCGTCTGCCATGGCGCCCAGCTGCTGGCCGGAGCCGGCGTGCTCAAGGGCCGCACCTGCTCGGCCTACCCGGCCTGCAGTGCCGAGGTCGAGCTGGCCGGCGGCACCTACGCCGACATCGGCGTGGACCAGGCGCATACCGAAGGCAACCTGGTCAGCGCCCCCGCCTGGCCCGCACACCCGGCCTGGATCGCCCAGTTCCTGACGCTCCTGGGCACGCGCATCAGCCACGGCTGAGCACGCAGCGGCCGTTGGCGCCGGGCGGCTCAACCGCCCCAGCGCACCAGCACGATGCCGCCGAACACCAGGGCCGAGGCCAGCATGCGCACGCGGCCCAGGCGCTCGCGCATCAGCCAGGCGGCAATCCAGCCCGCAAACAGCACGCTGCTTTCACGCAGCGCAGACACCAGCCCCATGGGCGCCTGCGACAGCGCCCAGGTCGCCATCCAGCTGGCACTCAGCTGCATGGCGGCGGCCAGGGCGCACAGGCGCCAGGTGCGTGCATCGGCACGCAGCACGGCGGGGCCGCGCCGCCAGGCGACGATCAGCACCGTGGCCAGGCCATCGCCCAGCGTGAGCAGGGCCGCATAGAGCAGCGCGGAGCCGGATGCGCGCGCACCCAGCCCGTCGATGACCGTGTAGCAGGCAATCATGGCGCCCGTGGCCAGCGCATAGCCGCTGCCGCCATAACCGCTGGCCGCGCCGCTGCGCACCGACAGCGCCAGCACGCCCAGCGACAGGCACAGCACGCCGGCCAGCCCGGCCGCGCCCGGCCACTCACCGGCCAGCAGCGCCGCGCCCAGCGTGACGAACAGTGGCGCACTGCCCCGCGCCACCGGGTAGACCACGCCGAACTCGCCATGCTGGTAGGCGCGCGGCAGCACGAAGTGGTAGACGGTGTGCACGGCCACCGAGGCCGCCAGCCACCACCACACCGATGCGTCCCACAACCCCGCCGCGCGCCAGTCCAGCCAGGGCAGCACCAGCAGCGACCACAGGCTGGCCAGCCCCGTGGTCAGCGCCATGGCGACCATCTTGTCGCCGCCCAGCTTGATGGCGCTGTTCCATCCCGCATTCATCAGCGCGGCCCCCAGGGCCGCGGCCAGCACCGCATTGCTCAATTCCATTCCATGGCCTCGTTCTTGATACGGGACGGGATGATGGATTCACACCCAGATTAGATAAAGTCGAATCTTCGGAACCTCATCTTCAGGAAACCTGATGCGACGCCTGAACCTTGACCAGCTCCAGACCCTGGTGGCCGTGGCCGACCTGGGCACGCTGGCTGCCGCCGCCCAGGCCCTTCACCTGTCGCCGCCCGCCGTCAGCCTGCACATCCAGGAGCTGGAAGCGCGCCTGGACACACCGCTGCTGGTGCGCGGCAAGCGCCAGGCGCAGCTGACGCCCGCAGGCGCTCTGCTGGCCGAAGGCGGACGCCGCCTGCTGGCCGATAGCGAATCCCTGCTGCGCCAGGTCCGCAAGCGTGCCGAGGGCTTTGGCGCCAGCGTGCGCATAGGCGTCTCGGCCGGCGTCAGCCCCTTGCTTTTGCCCGAACTGCTGCAATGGCTGGCCGAGCACGCGCCCGGCGTGGAACTGCGCCTGGAAGTCGTGAGTTCCGCCCAGGCCATGCAGCGCCTGGCGACTGGCCACCTGGACCTGGCCCTGGTCGGGCTGCCCCAGCCCGTGCCTTCCGGCCTGGAAATGCGCGCCTGGCGCAACGACCCCATGGAGCTGTTTGCCCCGCCGCAGATGCCGCTGCCCGACCAGATCACGCCCGAATGGCTCAACGCCCAGCCCTGGATAGGCTTTGCCGCCGGCACCCAGATGCACCGCCTGCTGTCCCAATGGTTCGCCCAGGCCGGCCTGCTTCCCCAGCCGCGCATGGAAATGAGCTTTCCCGAGGGCATACGCGCCCTGGTCGCCGCAGGCCACGGCCCCACCGTCCTGCCGCGCGAGGAGCCCATGGACGCCGTCAGCCGCACGCTGCAGCAGCGCGGACTCAGCCCCGCCCTGACACGCCCGCTGGGACTGGCCTGCCGCAGCGCCGCGCAACAAGACCCGGCCGTGCAGGCCGTGGTGCGCGGGTTGATGCGATTTGCCGACCCCGTACGGCAGTAAGCGCTACAGCCCGGCCTCCCGCAGCACCCACGCATGCAGCGCCTCGATGGCCGGCTGGCCCTGGCTGCGTTGGGGGTAGAGCAGATGGTAGGCGTAGGCCGGGCCCAGGCCCACGGCGATGTCGAACAGGCGCACCAGGCGGCCACGGGCCAGGTCTTCGGCCACCAGGTCCTGCTCGACCAGGCCCACGGCGCCGCCGTCCAGCACGGCCTGCACCACGTGGCTGGAGTCGGTGAAGGCGATGCAGCGGCCTACGTCCAGGCCCTCCACGCCGGCCGCCGCCATCCACATCGGCCAGTTCGGCCAGACCTGGCCGTCCACCCTGCAATCGACATGGCACAGCGTGTGCGCCAGCAGGTCAACGGGCCGGGCCAGCGGCGGGCCGGACTGCAGCAGGGCCGGGCTGCAGACGGGGATCACCCTGGCATCGAACAGGCGCACCGCCAGGGTGTGCGGATCACGGCCGGTGCCGAAGCGGATGGCGGCGTCGATGTCATCGGCGTCGAAGTCGCGCACCTCGTCGCAGATGTCGAAGCTCAGTTCGATCTGCGGATGCGCAGCGCGAAAGCGCGGCAGCCGGGGCAGCAGCCACTGCGTGGCAAAGCGCGCGCCCAGCGACAGGCGCAGCCGCGTCTCGCCCCGGGCCAGCTGGCGCGCCCGGCCCGTGGCGCGCCGCAGCAGGCCCAGCGCCTCGGCCGTGGCCTCCAGCAGCACGCTGCCTGCGGGCGTGAGCTGCATGCTGCGGCTGTTGCGCGTGAAGAGGACGAGGCCCAGCTGTTCCTCCATCTCCTTGATCTGGTGGCTGACCGCCGCCGGGGTCAGCCCCAGTTCGTCGGCCGCGCGCGTGAAGTTCAGGTGGCGCCCTGCAGCCTCGAAGCTGCGCAGGGCGCGCGTGCCGGGTGGAAGCTGGCGCATGGATCTTCAAATTTTTCTTGATGAAGCGCCGAATACTACTTGCTTCCTCTTTTGGGACCGCCATCGAACAATCAAGAAAACTTGATGGATGAACCCATGGAAACCGCCTCTTTCTTCACCAGCCTTATCGATGGGCGGCCCGCTACGGCGGCCGAACTCGCCGCCCTGGCCTTTGCCGGCCATGCCCATTTCACGGCCATGCAGGTGCGCGGCGGCCGGCTGCGCGGGCTGGACCTGCATCTGCAGCGCCTGCGCCAGGCCTCGCTGGAGCTGTACGGCCAGGCCTTGTCCGATGACCATGTCCAGGCACAGCTGCGGGCGGCGCTTGCCGACGGCCCGCAGGATGTGTCGCTGACCGCCACGGTGTACTCGCCTGCCGGGGAATTCACGGCCGCCGATGCGCGGCCGCGCATGCTGGTGCGCAGCTCGGCACCCGCCTCGGGCCCCGCCGGGCCCTTGAGCCTGGCGCTGTTCGAGCATGAGCGCATGCTGCCCCACCTCAAGCATGTGGGCGAGGTGGCCAAGACGCATCTGCTGCGCCGCGCCGTGGCCCAGGGCTTTGACGACGCCGCCTTCGCCGACCGCCACGGCCGCATTGGCGAGGCCACCATCTGGAACCTGGCCTTCTGGGATGGAGACGCCGTGGTCTGGCCGCGCGCCCAGGTGCTTCCGGGC